>CAYFOB010000708.1:0-2216 GCA_964344525.1 uncultured Thiomargarita sp. | reverse complement strand
AAGCGCTGCTTTGGACTCCAAAATACCTGAAAATTCATGGTTCAGTACTTAATAATGTTGGGTTACGTTTTTTCGCTGCGCGAAAAAATCTAACCCAACCTACAGTATAATAGTTTGTTTTTAACGTTTTTTTTATTAACTTAATGGCATTGAAGCTCCTGCTTGGGAATGCATTCCCCGAAGCTTCGCTTCGAGTGGAGCTTGGGAGCGAAAAAACACATTTTTTTCATTTAATGTGCCAATTCCACGCCCAATGTTTCTGAAATTCACCTTTTGTTGAGTTTGAAGTCATTAGAGGTGTTGCAAAATAAAATCGCTCTCATCATAACCCGATTGATGCTTCAAAAAACGGGACAAGTCAAAACCCTATTACTTTTAAAAAAAGATAAGTCAAAACCCCATTTTTGCCTTAGGTTTTGACGGTGCCGTTTTAAAAGTAATCCGTGTAATTATTAAGGTTTAATTTTGCAACAGCTCTATTGAATACCAAGCAATTTTTATTCACCTTTCTCCACAATCCCAATCTCCTCCACCGTCAAATCATACAACCTATAAACTAATTGATCAATCTCCCCATCAACCACTTCAATCTGCCGTTTTAATATTTTTTTGATTTGTGGCTCATTGGCGGATGCGAGTTGTTTGTTGAGTTCTAGCATTTGTTCGACTAATTGTACTATTATGTTGAGTAAAAAAGGATAAGCAATCGTTAATTCAATTTGGTTTAAGCGAAAAAGCGCTTCTCTAATCTTTTGATGAGTTTCTTTTTCAGGGAAAAGCAGTTTTTCATAATAATTGGCAAATTTAGCCAAATCTTTTAACAGCTCAACCACATTTTCTGGTTGTTCATCAATATGCTTTTTCAACTCCGCTCTCTTTTTCTGATAGCATAGTGACAAAAGAACCAAAAAAATGTTTTCCCCCATGTGGGTACAATTCCGTGATATCTTCCCAAAATGTTTGCCATTTGGTTTTATCCCAAACATAAGCACGTTGATACAAAGGAATGATGTATTGCTTTGTTCCTTCGATGATTGATTTAATTTCTGTTTCTTCGGCTTTCATAATATTTTTTCACAAAAATAAGTACAGCAAATTTTATAAATAGGCAAATTCATGTGAGTGCAAATTCGCTAATTTAGAAAATTCGTTGTACGAAGGACAAGGCAGCGAGTTGAGTTCACTTAAAGTCACATAGCGAAATCCTTGTGGTGGATGAAAATGTTGCTCCTTTAAAATTTCAAGTTTAATCGGTTCATTGAGTTGCATTACGTTTTGATTTTTAAAAAAAATGCCTACTCCAACGGAAACACCGTGATAATACGCATCAAATTCTTGACGTGTGATACTGGCTTCTTTTTGTACGATTTGCCATAAGTCTTTTAACGGTTTCTCAAGCACAGAATCTACTTTGAACGCACCCACAAGTGCTTTAACTGGGGACGATACATAAATTAACACTAAATCTCCCTTTTTTAAGTGTTTTGGACGCACTCTGCGAAGTTCAACTGTCTTGGTATGTTCAAATATTTTTTCTGCGTATTTAGGACGTATTGATAATAAAAGTATGGACATAATATCACCTGCTATTTTTAACGCCCATTTTATAAAGATGAAAAAAAAGCTGATTGGAAATGGGAGTCGGTTTTTGAATTTGGAAATTCTTTCCAATTTCTTGTTTCCAAAATTCTTTCAGTTCATTTAGGTGGATGGGATGATTAAATACTGGCATCAATGACGACGGTGAGCTTTGAACGGATTCGCCGCTCATCGGCCAGTGTAAAAAAAATTTCCAGGCCACCTACACTCGAAGCAGAGCTTCGAGGAATGCATTCCCAAGCAGGAGCTTGGGAACGAGAAAACCTATTATTCTCGTTCCCAAGCAGGAGTTTGGGAACGAGAAAACCTATTTATTCTCGTTCCCAAGCTCCCGCTTCAATGCCATTAAGTTAATAAAAAAAAACGTTAAAAACAAACTATTATACTGTAGGTTGGGTTAGATTTTTTCGCGCAGCGAAAAAACGTAACCCAACATTATTATGTGCCAGTTGGGTTACTACAAAATATCTTGTTGAAAATAAAAGTCTAATTCTTAACTTAATGGCATTGAAGCTCCCGCTTGGGAATGCATGCCCCGAAGCTCCGCTTCGAGTGGCCTGGAAATTTCCGCCCTCCGGCACTAGTGCAGGATGGCGGAAATTTCCAGGCCACCTACA
>CAYFOB010000707.1:0-2217 GCA_964344525.1 uncultured Thiomargarita sp. | reverse complement strand
TGCAGCGGGTGTGTACGGTGAGTGTGGAGACGGTGGGGATTATTGGGGAAATGCCGGAATTTTAGAGCAAACCACAGGAGATTTCAAAATGTATCAAGGTATTTTTATTGATGAGCAAAAAGCAAATAAACACTTTGCTGAAATCCTGTCAATCCCAGGAAAAAATGGATTAAAAGTCAAATTTCAACAACCCACGGAGTTGATGAGTTTAGCTAACCAAATTGTAGAAACTCAGCCGGCTTTTGTGGCATTAAATTACCGTCAACAAACAGCGCACTACCAAGCTGAACCTTTAGCCCAGCTCTTGCGTTCCTATACTTCAAAAAATGTGGAGAAAGATTTTCCCATTGTTTTACTGGCTCAGGATAAGGAAATCACAGGTTTTCTTAATAATATTACTGCCCATAACTTATTTGACTATCGTTTTCTCAAACAAGAAGTTAATCCAGAAGCGCAACAAAAAATGTTGTCACTTGTCAAAGGTTATCAGCGAATGATCAAAAACTGGACCAAAAAATCAGAACGCTGGGCAACCTTTTTTGGACTCAATAAGCAAGAACGGGTGGTAGTCGCTTATCAAGCCATACGTGAACTGGATAGACTTAAAGCGCCCCATCAGGTTGCTCAGCAAATTTTGCACTATGTAATAGGCAGACAAGGAATTTTACTAGATAAAAAGAATGTTTTAGCACGCTTGGGTGTGGCAAAGGAAGGCAAGGATGTTGATAGCTTATTTGAAGTGCTAAAAAAAGCGAAAGTCAGCTATACTGGTGTTTTTAGTGAAGGTTGGAGCCGTTGGTGGCGACACCGTTTACAGGATTGGGAAGAACAATTATGTGATGAACCTTTTGGTAATTTGACAGCCAAAGAACGGGTAGTTTGTTTAAATAAAAAGTTGGGATTGAAATTATCGCCGGCTAAGTCGCGTTGGCAAGAGCATACTGAGGCTTTATTTGCATACGCTTGTGATTCTTGTCATCAGCCAACAGAGGATCAATATTCTGTTCTTGCATACGAACCTGATTCACTACCTCACAGTTTTATTCAAAGAAAACATATCTGTTGGAAATGTGTTGAAACTGATGAATTTACCAAAAGCGGATTGGAAATTGATGATGGTGAAAGATTCTTTGTCGAACTGATTAAAAATGGTGAAATGGGGAATTAAATATGAATATAATTCCAACCGCAAGAGAAATGAGTTCACATTTAGCTTCTTTGAGTAATTTACTTTGCCAAAAGAAGCTAATTGATTCTGAAAGTAAGAGTTATCTTGATCGTGCGAATGCAAAATTATTAAAGTTAGGAGCATCACGCTCATGGAGATATACTATTGAAGAATCAGCACCCATAAAATTTGTACCAGCCCCTGATAAAAAATTGGGAAAAATCATTCCTCAAGTTTATCTTGATGTCGCTGTTGCGCCACATAATGATCTTCCTCCTTTTACAAGACTTGATACAAAAATTGAGATTTTTGATATTGCGGGTCATTTACAATCTCGTTGGCATATTGATTTGGCTAACCAAAAACATGATGGCACTTATCAAGAAGGACCCTTGTTTCATCTCCAAAGTGGTGGACACAAACCACAAAGTAATAGAAAAGAGGAATTAAAAATCAGTCGTCCACGTTGGGCAATGCCACCCATGGAGTTAATTTTGACTTGTGAGATGATTTTGGCGAATTTTTATTCAGAAAAATGGAAAACAATTAGAACCGAAAAAAGATGGTTAAAACTGATTCATAGTGCCCAAATGATGTGTTATTCTGCATACTATCAGCAAATACATAATTGCTTGTTTAAACCACAAAAGTTGATACCTAAACAACAATCCGAATCGCTATTAACCTCGCTTTGGGCAAGTGAATAATAACATTCAATCAAAAAAAACCATGTCCCAACTCCTCATCCAAACCTACCACACTGAAATAGAAAAGCTCATCCAATACGGTGGCTCACGCAAAGAAACGTCTATTCGTGGCGCTTTTCAAAAGCTCCTAGAAGCTTACTGCGCCACCAAAAATTTCATTTTAGTCCCAGAACTAGACTATCGCACCAAACACGACACCACCGTTTATCCCGATGGCACAATTAAAGATGCCTTGCGCTTGCCCTGGGGCTATTGGGAAAGCAAAGATATTGATGATAATTTAGATCAAGAAATTCAGAACAAATTTGCCAAAGGCTATCCCAATGACAACATCTTATTTGA
>CAYFOB010000706.1:0-2218 GCA_964344525.1 uncultured Thiomargarita sp. | reverse complement strand
AAAAATTCTAGGTGATCGTTATCTGGTGTGATTTCGTGAGACATTTATGCTCCTTTAGTTAGTGTTTTGCAAGAATATAAAATTAATCAATCGCTGAGAAGGTTAGGTTTTTATTTGCCTCAATCACATGTTGAACACTGTAATTATCTGTTTGATTCACTTATTTTGTCCTCAATAGTTGAAATTTTATTACCAATAATTTACAATTATAAAATTTTAATATTATTTATGTCAACAAAAAACAACCTTTACAAAAACGCATCAAGAAAAGAATATAAACTCACCATTGAACAGCGTAATACTTACCGGAAAATCTCTCAAGAATCCAGAAAGGCAAAAATGCGTGCTTCGCTCGGACTTTTATCTGGTGTCCATTCGGTAAATACACCGCGCCTTGATCCAAGTCAGTTAATGCCACAGTTGGAATCCAACAGCTTGACAACTCTGAGCCTATTTAGTGGTGGTGGCGGTTTAGACTTGGGCTTTGATAAAGCCGGATATACCCACCAAGGCTCGTATGAATTGATACCTATTTGTGGTGAAACCTTAAAAAGCAACCGTCCAAATTGGATTATTCATAGTGGTCCTGAAAAGGGTGATGTTACTCAAATCGTTTGGCAAGATTATATCGCTTCAATAGATGTTATTCATGGGGGACCACCATGCCAGCCTTTTTCTATTGCTGGGCAGCAGGAGGGCCAAAATGATGAAAGGAATCTGTGGGGTGAGTTCATAAGGGCTATCAACGCACACAGACCTAAATCTTTTGTTGCTGAAAATGTATTAGGCATACTTAATCCAAAATTTCGTGGCTTTGTTCAAAAGTATATATTGGACAAACTCCCAGATTACCATATCCACATTTTTGAACTTAATGCCGCCGACTTTGGTGTCCCTCAGCATCGGCAACGTGTATTTTTTGTAGGCTTTCGTTCCAAGGCGGCTTTTAAGCATTTTCAAATTCCTAGACCAACTCACAAATGGTATGATAAGAAAACTCCTAGCACTGAAGACCTATTTGAAAAGACTTTAGCTAAAACGATGGGCGTTCGAGAAGCATTAGGGCTTCCAGATATAGGTTATGATGCATTGGCGCCAACCTTAAGAAGCGGATTTACAGGAAAAAGAAATACAACATCGGTGTTAAATAGTACTGCGGGACAAAAAGCTTGGGGAGAAATAGGAATATGGCCTAATGGCGTACAAGCTAATCGTGAAAAAGCTTCAGCTTTTCCAGCAAAATACGATCATTTCCGATTATCAGTACAAGATTGTGCCTTATTGCAAGGATTTCCAGAAGATTGGTATTTTGCGGGTGCGGTCTATCAAGTGTTAGGCCAAATAGGTAATTCTGTTGCTCCTCCTGTTGCTTATCAAATAGCGAAAGCTGTGGCTTGCGCTTTGTAGCATAAAATGGTGCAAATCATCTTTAACAAATTTAATTTAACTGAGGTGACGCATAGAAATTATCAATCGCGTCACATCACTCATTTAAATATTGCTTGACCAAATTTATAAGATGTTTGGCATGATTGTCAGTTATTTTATCCCAGTTAAAAAAGTAACTTGCTGGTATATGAGGATTATTTAATGTGCTTCCCCTTTCAATGAGATATTTAACCCGAGCACTTAAAATTTCTAGCATCCTATTGCTACTATAACCACCTTTTACATCTTGCAGCTCCAAATACTTGCCCTTTTTGTACTGCATTTTCTGTATTCGTCTAGCATCGTCATATGAATAAACCTCTTTCTCACCACAAATTTGGTATAAATCATATAAAGTCAGCTTTTTATAGGCTATTTGAGCAAGCTTAAAGTCAGAACGTATATATTCGGCTTTTTCTTCAATCCATGGTGCCATCATACTTGGACTTCCATATTTGTAATAAACATCTTTCCCTTGATAAAAACCAAAGAGCCAATGTTTTCCTTGCCATTTCTCAATATGCTCTGGACCAAAGTCCCTGACTGTTGTCACAGAACCTTTTGAAGTTGTTTTTAATTCAAATGGAATTATTTTTCCCTCTAATTCAAGGAATGCATCAACACCAGCCCTTCCTTCTGATGTATCTTTAATAAGATTAAATAATTTAATCATTTCATTTTCTCTGGAATCATCTTGGAAATAATTAGTCATTGTTATGATAACCTTTTCAATTTATTTCATTATTTCTCCATGTAAAAATTCTAGGTGATCGTTATCTGGTGTGATTTC
>CAYFOB010000705.1:0-2227 GCA_964344525.1 uncultured Thiomargarita sp. | reverse complement strand
AGGGGTTACTGTGCATCCTCAGTTTGTGCAAACGGGCAACGTTTCAACTCATTAATGCGCAATAACTACAAGGATTATATTTAAAAAAGGATAAGCCTCCATACTCGTCAGGTTTTGACTTTTTTAAATATAATCCTTGTAGTTAGTGATTGCGGTTGAACAGCAAGGGTGTTTGGAAACAAGGTGCATAACATCAAGCTGCCACGTTCCACAGCCCCCAGCAAACCGAAAAGTGTTTTTGGCGGTGGACACCTCAGATTCATGTTGGTCACAAATTAAACAAACATTAGAAACCTTAATTGATCAAATCGTTAATTTGCTTGATCCACATGACGAATGTCTGTTATGCCCTAGAAATAGAGCTGGGTTTAAATCGGTTGCAAAACCGCCTGAAAACATCTCGTTCACACAGTGCCTCTAAAATCCGCACACTGCTCAAACGCTCAGTCAATCGCAATCGTCGTCACTTGAAAAAACTCTCAAAGGACAATTTCCATGAAATTGCCCAAGAATATGTACGCTTAGCACCGGTGGGCTTGCCAAATCAATCTATATCCGTTTGATTGATGGACAACAAGAAATTATACCAGCAGGTACGCTTCCTGGCGCGGCACAACCAAAAACCTTCTATATTAATGATGAAAGTGGCAAAATTCGTGCCCCACTTTATGAAGGTTACCATCCAATTGGTCAGCTTGAATTTGAAGCCAACTGTTCCCCTGGCACGGCTGTGGATTTGAGAACGATTTACGAAATAGGACGCTTGGAGGTGGAAATCACAATTGCGGGAAATAAACCTCAGATGAAGCCTATTGAACTACAACCGACAAACATTAAGGGTCAACTTCAATCATTGGCAAATGATTTTCACACATTACAGGAGAACACCAACCGCTTGCTTAATAATTTACCTAAGGAGGGCAAATATTTCAACACGCTGCGTCAAGAATGGGAAATACTGATAACGGACCTTAGAATAGAATTTGAAAACCAGATTGTACCCGATATTGCACGTATTGATGATCGTCTTCGTCAACTGACCAACCTGGAATGGAATATCAAAAGATTTTCAAGTACCAAGGAAGGACTTGAGCTAAGGATAGAATATATACGCAGTGCCATTACATCTCAGGAAAATGTTCAACCGTTCTTAGAAAAATTGAATCAGTTTGAAAACAAACTCAAAAATGCTCAGGAAAATCATTTCGCCGCACTTGATGCTGAAATGCTCGAAATAGAGCACGCGATTCGCACACGGCTTGTAGTGATCACGGATGAGCATGTCAGGCTAATGAAACAAGAAGTGAGCGACAAAATTGAACGAATTCGGATGTTTAGCGTCAAAGATCAAAAAACGCAGGAACACCTCAATAAAGTAGAAGAGAGGATGAACGCGATTTATTCAAAGCACAGTGGCAACCCTGCTCTTCTCTATAATCGGCTTTGGGAATTGGATTATGAATTTTTAAGGGAGGTGTATCACGATACTGTCATCAAGCGAGATCAAGAGGGGTTACTTCGCTTACAAGCCTAAGTACCTGGTCACAATTTTACTGTTATAAGGAGATAGAAGTATGAGCGTTGAATGGAATTTGGTCATAGACTTTCGAGAGAAACCGCCGAGACACAACTTATCGGTGGGACTGAATCTGCCTTTGGAGGATTCTGAATATTTTCACTTAGATACGCGGCATCGTCGTAGAGCACGCCAAAGTGAATTCCCACGAAAAAGGTGTTTTAGCAAGAAGCGCGAGAAAGCCAAAGCGTTGCCACAACGGCAGTTTCTGTAACAAATCACAAACCTCTTGACACGTTTTATCAGTGACCAATGCCAGCGGAATACCTTTATGTCGAACAATGATTTTTGGATTATTTTGGTTCAGAATACGCAATATTTGGGGCCAATAATTTTGATTGTCAGGTACAATAGCTAAGTGAACTTTTTCTTCAATATTTATGGGCATAATGTTTGTGGTGCAATGCTAGAAATAACTCCGCTGAATAATGATTCGCGTTTGTACATTAGTCATGTTCAGTTCTGTTTCCTCAGTCGTCCCCGCAAAGAAATCGCCTAATTTACTAATTGATGTTAGGCATCTTGTTTCTAAACACCATCAGGCAAAAACTGTCAATAACTACAAGGATTACTTTTAATAAAGGATAAGTCTTGCGTCACTTCATCGGTGGGGTTTATCCTTTATTAAAAGTAATCCTTGTAGTTATTCAT
>CAYFOB010000704.1:0-2231 GCA_964344525.1 uncultured Thiomargarita sp. | reverse complement strand
ACGATAGCGGCTGATTTGTTGAGGACTACATTGACAACGATTACTGGTAGAATCGCCAAGATAGCCACAAGGACAGGGATTCATGGCAGCAACCAATTGAAAATTGGCTGGAAATTCTGCAGTATGGGCAGCGCGAGAGATGGTAATACGCCCTGATTCTATTGGTTCGCGCAAAACTTCTAAGACTCGTTTATCAAATTCGGGCAATTCATCCAAAAATAAAATGCCATTGTGTGCCAGCGAAACTTCTCCAGGGCGTGGGTGACTGCCACCGCCCACTAAGGCAACACCAGAAGCTGTGTGATGTGGTGCGCGGAATGGACGAATGCCCCAAACATCACCATGAAATCCATTGGTGGCAATTGAAGCCACAGTCGCCGTTTCTAAAGCCTCGTTTTCAGTCATTGGCGGTAAAATGCCAGGCAAACGGCTGGCTAACATTGTTTTACCTGTGCCCGGTGGACCCATCATCAATAAATTATGTCCACCGGCTGCGGCGACTTCCAAAGCACGTTTGGCATGATGTTGTCCGCGCACGTCGCTTAAATCGGCAACATGGGTGAGGGTAGCGGGATCAGGCGCATGATCGCTACAAAAAGGCGTAATTTGCGTGCTCTTTTGTAAATGGTTACAAATATCAAGTAAATGTTTAACCGGCAAAATAGAGACACCACTGACCATACTCGCTTCAATGGCATTTTCAGAGGGCACAACAACTTGTCGCTCAGCGTTACGCGCTTCTAAAGCCATGGGCAATACCCCACGTACTGGGCGCAAGTCACCATTTAAGGCTAATTCACCCACAAATTCATATTGCGACAAACTGTCAGCCGGAATTTGCCGAGACGCTGCTAAGATGCCCAATGCAATGGCAAGATCAAAGCGCCCGCCCTCCTTGGGTAAATCCGCTGGCGCAAGATTAATCGTGATGCGTTGCAGCGGAAATTCAAATTGGGCATTCAACAGGGCACTGCGAACACGCTCTTGACTTTCTTTGACTGCCGCTTCTGGTAAACCCACAATTAATAACTTAGGCAATCCATTGGTTAAATGCACTTCAATCGTCA
Source organism: uncultured Thiomargarita sp. (assembly GCA_964344525.1). GTDB lineage: Bacteria > Pseudomonadota > Gammaproteobacteria > Beggiatoales > Beggiatoaceae > CAYFOB01. The sequence goes on along the minus strand of CAYFOB010000704.1, from coordinate 1,164 downwards.
CCGGTATCGCTTGAACACCAACTTGCGCACGACTGTGAATAATAGCTAAAGAAGACAGAAGATTACTCGGCTTGGTTAGAAGGTTGATTGGATTGCGCAGCTTCTAGGGCAGCCACTTGCGCCTCTAAGGCTTCCAAACGATTGCGCGTCCGTTCCAGCACTGCAGCTTGCACATCAAATTCTTCTCGGGTGACTAAATTCATTTTGCGCAGCCCAGCTTCTAAACCCACCCGCAAATTTTTTTCTAAATCTTGGTGCAAACTAAACAAATTTTTAGGTAAAGTATCTGTTACATGCTTAACAAAATTATCGAAATTAGGTATGGCACTCATGCTTTTAACCCTCCCTTATCAAAATTATCATAACATTTTACACCAATTTTAATGCGTTCGCGTCCTTTTTCCTCACGCCAACGATTTGCATCACGTAACGAATGGATACAACCACAATATTCTTGCTGATAAAAATGCTCACGCTTTGCAATTTCTATTGTACGCTGCGAACCCCCTTTTTTGCGCCAATTATGATCCCAATAAATTAAATCAGGCGAAGCGGCACGCATGCCACATTCATTAACTTGTTGAAAATTTTTCCAGCGAGAAATACCAAGTGAGCTGGTCAATACTTTAAAACCATTTTCGCGTGCATACAAAGCTGTTCGTTCCAAACGCATATCAAAACACACAGTGCAGCGACGTCCCCGCTCCGGCTCATATTCCAGCCCTTTGGTACGTTCAAACCAACGATCATTATCATAATCAGCATCAACAAAGGGCACCTGAAATTTTTTGGCAAATCGTTTATTTTCCTCCTTGCGGGTTTCATATTCTTGTCGTGGGTGAATATTAGGATTATAAAAAAAAATGGTGTAGTCAATACCAGATGCTAACAATGCTGCCATGATTTCCCCAGTACAAGGCGCACAGCAGGAGTGTAACAAAACTCGTTTTTCTCCGTTGGGTGGAGAGAGTATGGGGCGTTCAGACACAAATGTTCTCCTTTTGCAAATGGGTGGCGCGCCCAAGCTTGGACTCTTTTAATTTACTATAATTAATATAATTTACAATTTCAAGAGGTCGATTTTGTGATTGCAAATAATATTTGTATAATTATAGCGTTTCCCGATTGGATGAGGTACACAATATGTTGCTTTTAGAAATTGTC
>CAYFOB010000703.1:0-2235 GCA_964344525.1 uncultured Thiomargarita sp. | reverse complement strand
ATTTTTATTAAAATATCATAATATTCTAATTAACTAACTTGAACATCGAGTATATGATCACACCTTCACGCTTTGTTAATGGCACCCTTTTAAAATTGAAAGTGACCTCTCCAGAAGCGAAAAAATGGCTTAAAGGAGAAAACACAGAAATAAATCTTTATGAAAATTATCGTGGAAAAATGGTTATTGGAACTCATCGTGCCATTGAAGGCATGGACTGGTGCGTATTGGCAGAAATTGAAATTGAAGAAGCTTTTGCACCAATCAACAGACTGATTTGGCTTATGATTTTGTTTTTTCTGATATTGTTCGGTGTGGGGATTATACTTGTTATTATTGTGACTGAAACAATTACACGTCCGATTTTGAAATTACATGATAGGAGCGAAGCCATAGAACAAGGGCATTGGGATTTTCAAGTGACTATCAACTCAAAAGATGAAATTGGGCAATTTTCAAGAGCTTTCGATAGCATGGTAGCTCGTTTGAAACAATCTCAAGAAGCCTTGAAAGCACATGGTAACGCCCTTGAAGCAAAGGTAGCCGATAGAACGGTAGAATTAGCGCAACACATCGAGGAAATTGAACGGCAAAAAATTGGAATATATAATCTGGCGGTGGATTTAGAAAAAAACAATGAGCGGCTCACATTAGAAATTGAAGAACGCTTACAAGCAGAGGAAGCTTTAAAACAAGCCAAGGAAGAGGCTGATGCGGCAAATCGTGCCAAAAGTGAATTTTTGGCGAATATGAGCCATGAAATTCGTACACCTTTAAATGCTGTGATTGGTTTTTCTGAACTTTTATTTTCACAGGTAACAGATAAAAAGCATAAAAGTTATTTGGATTCCATTCAAACAGCCGGAAAAAGTCTATTAACTTTGATTAATGATATACTTGATCTATCAAAGATTGAGGCAGGACGACTAGAAATTCAGCCTGAGCCTATTAATCCAGCTATTATTTTGAATGAATTAGAACAAATTTTCGCACTCAAAATAGCGGAAAAACAACTGGAATTTATAGTTGATATTGATCAGGCGTTACCACCCACATTACTATTGGATGAAACAAGGCTAAGGCAAGTGTTACTTAATTTGATTGGTAATGCTGTCAAGTTTACTGAACAAGGGCACATCAAACTCAACGTCCAAAAATGCGATAAAGCAGAGACTAACAAAATTGATTTAATCGTTGCGGTAGAAGATACTGGCATTGGTATTCCATCAGCCCAACAAAAGAAAATTTTTGAAGCCTTCCAACAACAAGAGGGGCAAAGTACCAGAAAATATGGCGGCACAGGATTGGGACTCGCCATTACCAAACGGTTAGTAGAAATGATGAATGGTCAAATTAACGTTCATAGCCAACAAAATCAAGGGAGCGTGTTTAAAATCACCTTATGGGATGTTGAAATTCCCAACACAACGCCTCCCGAAAAAAAGAATGAAATCCTTGATATCAAAAACATTTCCTTTGAACCTGCCCAAGTGCTGGTTGTGGATGATATTGAATCCAATCGTGATTTGATCAGAGAAGGGCTATCTAAAGTTAATCTGAAAGTCATAGAAGCAGAAAACGGGCAAAAAGGGTTACGTTTTGCAGAAGAATACCGCCCTGATATTATTTTAATGGATATTCGAATGCCAGTCATGGATGGTTATGAAGCAACCTTGAAATTAAAAAAGAATCCGAATACCCAAAAAATACCCATTATTGCTTTAAGCGCTTCTGCAAAAATAAGTGGACAACTCAAGGATTATGGTTTTGATTGTTATTTATCCAAACCCGTCTCAATCTCCACTATTTTAAAAGAATTATCACGCTATTTAAAATACACAATGGCATCGCCTGTCATTGAAACAAGGGGTGTGGAAATTAGCACTTTGACTCCTTCCGAAATTGCAAAATTTCCAGAATTGCTAAAAACACTGGAAACATTTCAAGCAAAATGGGAAGGACTTCAAGGCGCTTTTGAATTAACCGCCCTAGAAGAGTTTGGAAATAGCATCAAAGTGGTCGGTGAAAAATATCAGGTTTCTTATATCATCCGTTACGGCGAAAAATTGTGTGAATTAACCCAAAATTTAGAATTTGAACAAATTGAAAATTTGTTAAAGGAATTTCCGAAACTAGGAAAATTGGCAACTGCAGGTATAAACTTATGAAAGCGATTTATTGTCAGAATTTGCATCAAGTGTAATATCATAACCCACCAAACGACGGGAAAGGCGG
>CAYFOB010000702.1:0-2237 GCA_964344525.1 uncultured Thiomargarita sp. | reverse complement strand
CTTTGACGGCGGTATCAATTGTGATGACGTCGTGACCATTAATTTTGGTCGCTTTGCCCTCTTCAACGAGTTCTGCTGCTCTGCGCCAATTGACTACATGTAAATAGTCAGTGTCTTTAGCCGAGCAACCCGCTTCAAAAGGGGGTTTTCCTTGCATGATTCCACCGACATAGCGTTCAGAGCAGAATGAGTTGGTGAAAGACCAACCACTACTTGGACCTTTACCAAAGTCAGATAAATCTTGACTATAAGGAGGGGCCATAACGGTGAAGGATTGATCTGGATCAATGCGGCCTATTTTCCGGTCAAAACGCCAATAAGTCATCCCCCCACGATAACGCTCATTAAATTGCTCAAGTGGCACATAGTCATTTTCAAACGGTGCCGGATATTGAGCGGCTTCGATGACGTATTCTGTGTTTTCGGTGACAAATGCGCCACCATGTGAGGATTTGAAAACGGGATTGACGACAATTTGCTTGGTTTCAAAATCATGCAAATCAATCACTGCAATCCTTGGATTGGCTTTATCGTTAATAAACAAATATCTACCGTCATATTGGCCATCAGTTTCAGAGATAGCGGGATGATGGGTATCTCCATAGGCAATATCCTTGCCCTGAATGTTGCCCTGTTTCAATACCGCTTTGGACTCTTCATCAAAACCGAAGCCCTGCCAAGGCTCTGGGGTAAAAACGGCAATATATTTGAGGATACGCATAGACGGAATGCCGTAAACAATTATCTGCCCACTTTGGCCCCCTGAACTGAATACAATGTACTCATCCATTTTGCCAGTCGGCTTATAAGTTTTTAGGGCAGCCACAAGATCTTTCTCAGTCAATCCTCGACGTTCCATCACATCTTGCAAACTTTCAGTTGCCCAAGCATTAGCGGTTAAGGCTAATCCTGAGGCAGACAGCAAAAGCATTTTTCGCCAGTTAAATCGCTTCATTCTTCCTCCATAAAAAAAAAACAAATTTGCGCGAATGTACATCGCAACATCCAAGCTAAAGGAGTCCCCAAAAAATATATATTAAGTCATTTTTTAAAGCAACCTTATTTAGTGTGTGTAATAATCAAAAAAATATATTATCGTAAATATAAATTTTATTAAATCGTTGTTTTGCCATGTTTAGCTGGCATAGAATACACATATTATGGGATAAAATCTATACATAAATTATTAAAATATTTATTAAGTGAATTAATTTTGTGATTAAAAATATATATGGCATGCATTCCCAAGCAGAGATATCATCAAAGGTCAGTTTTGAATTATTATTAATTTAATTAAGTTTGTGTATGAACAAGATCTGGAAGGGATTGACAAAATTGACCTCAGCCAAAAAAATATATATAAATAATGTCTACTAGAAAATCACCACCGTAAGCTTAAAAACGTTGTGTCAAAAAGGAGGTATTATGCTTGAAACTCAGATTTGGCCAGTAGAAGAAATGGTACATGAGGATGAATTTACTGATCGGGTAGAACTGTTGAGGGAATTAGACCAATGGGTCAAGGCGATAAATCGCATGGGTTCAACGAGTACGGCCCTTATTGCACCCAGGCGGCTCGGGAAGACGGTCTTATTGGACCGGCTGGTGAATACCGTCTTTTTTAAACCAGAATATCGGGTGGTCCCCTTTTATTTCAAAATGAAGCGGGAAAAAATGACCTTAAAACAGTTTCTCAAAGAATATGCCACCACATTTTTCAGGCAGTATCTGGCCTATTGTGAACAGGATGCTAGCTTGTTTAATAATAAAGCGATGTCTTTGGAAAAATTGTTAACCTATCAAACAACCCATAAGGCGGGTCTTATGGCACTTTCGTCAATTGAGGCGTTTCTTGAACGTTATCAGAGCAAAGGTCCTGAAGATGCACGGCTTCATTGGGAAGGCTTTATCTCTGAGCCGGAACGGCTGGCATCACATTCAGGTACCAGGGTGGCTATAATTATTGATGAATTTCAGGATATGAAATTCTATATCTATGACTACGATACGTCACAAGAACCAATCAATCTCCCAGCCACTTATGACCGACAAGCCCAGAGCCGTAAGGCACCCATGCTGGTATCTGGCTCAGCGGTAACTCTCATTTTCCGGACAGTCATGGGTGGACCACTGGGCGGACGATTTGATTTCATGTATCTGAAACCCATGTCCATTCCAGATGGCGCAATGCTATTACAAAATACGTTGAAATATTATGCCCCTGACATGGCTATTAC
>CAYFOB010000701.1:0-2241 GCA_964344525.1 uncultured Thiomargarita sp. | reverse complement strand
ATCTTTCTCGTTTTCTGAAAAAGACTTTTCATTTTTTCCAAAACAGCCTCTAAAAATTTATTTTCTGATTCAGGCAAATTAGGTGTGAAAAATTTTGAGCCTAGTTGGTTCCCAAATTAATGCAATCATATTTTGTAATTGGTATAATGATATTTTTCGCAATATCAGTTTAGCTTTTTTGCCAAATATTTTCAAACGATAGCAGGGTTAATTAGCGCTGTTGCTTTCATTAAATCTTATAACAATATTTTTGCTAAGGTTTATCCTTTCTTAAATATAATCCTTGTAGTTATTAGGGTTTTTGAGGATTTTGCAACACCTCCATTATCTTTACTCCTATGTCCCAATTATTTATTCAAAACTACCAAACGGAAGTTGAAAAAATGATGCAACATGGCGGTTCCCGTCAAGAAACTTCTACTCGTGTCGCTTTTCAAAAGTTATTAGAAAAATATTGCGACAAAAAATTTCAGTTGGTGCCTGAATATCGTGATTCCACAATTTCTCTTGATGGCACTGTGAAAGATGTCTTTTGTGTGTCTTGGGGTTATTGGCATCATACTCATGATTTGGATAAAGAAATCCAAAATCAATTGGGTTTGCCCAAAGACAATATGTTATTTGAAGATTCTAAAACGGCAGTTCTCATTCAAGAGGGTAAGGAAGTTCAACGTGTCAGTCTGATTGAGACACAAAAATTAGATGAGTTGATGATTTGTTTTTTTAATTATAAACGTCCTTATGTTCGGGAATTCTACCAAGCAATTGAGCGTTTTAGAAGCAATTTGCCAGCAATTCTTGATACTTTGCATGAAACGTTAAAAAAACAAACACATCAAGAATTTAAAACGGCTTTTAATCGTTTACTTCTGCTTTGTGAACAGTCTGTTAATTCTAAAATCAGTGCCTTGGATATTCACGAAATGATTATCCAACATATTCTGATGGAAGACATTTTGTTAACCGTTTTCAATGAAGAAACGTTTTTTCGGGAAAATATTGTCGCCCGTCAAATCAATGCTGTTGTCAATACCTTTTTGACGGATAAAATCCGTACTAACACTTTTAGTGCTATTGAGAGTTTTTATGCTGTGATTCGCCAAAAAGCGGTTGATATTGTCAATCCCCACGAAAAACAACAATTTTTCAAGGCGATTTATGAATACTTTTACAAAACCTATAATTCTAGGACGGCAAGTCGGTTAAATACGGTTTATACGCCTAAGGAAATCGTGCGCTTTATGATTGAAGGCACCGATTATTTGTTGGAGAAACACTTTAACCGCGTCTTGGCTGATGATCAGGTCGAAATTCTTGATCCTGCGACAGGTACTGGCACATTTATCACAGAATTAATTGGATATTTGCCTAAAAATCGCTTGCGTTATAAATATCTCAATGAAATTCATGCGAATGAGGTGGCGATTTTACCTTATTACGTTGCCAACATGAATATTGAGTACACTTACAAACAAAAAATGGGAAAATATGAAGCATTTCCTCATATTTGTTTTGTAGATACTTTGAATTGTGTTAGTGATCAACAGACAGATGAAAATGCAGCGCGTATTGCTGTACAAAACCAGCAGAAAATTTCTGTGATCATTGGTACTCCTCCCTATAACATTGATAATAATCGTGATTATAAAGAAATCGATAAAGCGATTAAGAAAACTTATATTGCCAACAGTGTTGCGCAAAAAACCAAGCTTTATGATATGTTTGCTCGATTTTACCGTTGGGCAACTGATCGTTTGGCAGACGATGGCATTTTAGCTTTTGTTACCAATTCTTCTTTTCTTGAGGCACGTACTTTTGACGGTTTTAGAAAATTGGTGGCAGAGGATTTTAATGAGATTTATATACTGGATTTAGGGGGAAATGTTAGGAAAAATCCTAAATTGTCAGGCACAAGAAATAATGTGTTTGGTATTCAAACTGGGGTTGTTATTTCATTGTTGGTGAAACGGCAGGCTTCTAAAAAACCGGGTAAAATTTATTATGCGCGTTGTCCAGAAGGACAAATAGCTGATAAATTTGCATTTTTGGCGAGGACCAAATTTAAGAAAATTGATTTTGAGCGTATTGTGCCCGATAAAGATCATAATTGGTTCAATTTAGCTGATAATGATTTTGATGATTTGTTACCTTTAGGGACTAAGGAGGCAAAACGGGCTTTATCTCAGACAAATGAACAAGCCATTTTTAAGAGGCTGTTTTGGAAAAAATGAAAAGTCTTTT
>CAYFOB010000700.1:0-2242 GCA_964344525.1 uncultured Thiomargarita sp. | reverse complement strand
ATATTTTTATTAAAATATCATAATATTCTAATTAACTAACTTGAACATCGAGTTTGATGAAATTATTATTCATCGTTTATATCAACTTAATTCAATTTTTGCAAAACAATTTGATGATAATCAACTTATTTGTGTTAATGTTGGAAATAAACCTTTCAATGTGATTGTGGCAAATGTTATTCCTGATTATCATTTGAATGGTGATGCTAATTGCTTACCCCTTTTTCGTTACGACAAACAGGGCAACCGCCTAGAAAACATCACCAACTGGGGCTTAACCCAATTTCGCACCCATTACCAAGACAACACCATCACCAAAGAAAACATCTTTCACTACACCTACGCCGTGTTACATCATCCCGCCTATCGGGAAAAATACGCCCTCAACTTAAAACGCGAATTTCCTCGTCTCCCATTTTATGACGATTTTCATCAATGGGTAACCTGGGGCAAACAGTTAATGGATTTACATTTAAATTTTGAAACGGTGCCAAAATATCCACTCAAACGGATTGAGAAAAAATTAGCACCCAACGCCCAAAATAAACCTAAGCTCAAAGCTGATAAAATCAAAGGAGAAATTCACTTGGATGCCGTCACCACTTTGCAAGGCATACCCACCGAAGCTTGGGCATATCAATTGGGCAATCGTAGTGCGCTCGAATGGGTGCTTGATCAATATAAAGAAAAAAAGCCGCGTGATAAAACCATTGCCGAGAAATTTAACACTTATCGTTTTGCTGATTATAAAAAAATGGTGATAGAATTGTTGCAGCGGGTGTGTACGGTGAGTGTGGAGACGGTGGGGATAACTACAAGGATGAGTTAAGTACCCAGGCAAAAATTTTCAGGTATTTAGGAGTCCAAACTTTAGTTTGGCAATGGCCTCGCCCTTTCATAAATTTTGGACTCCTAAATACCTACAAAGAAATTTCCACTAACCAACAGCAAAACCTGTATCTTTTCTCATGTACGGTACCTGATAGCCTAACACAATGTCTTCTTTGGGAATACCTTTCATGACTAATTCATTGCTGATACCTTTTTCAGTTCCATCTTGTTGGATCCAAATTTTATTCAGTTTTTTTTCCTATTTTTTTGGAAAATAGCAAACGTTTGGTAAATCGGAAAAATGATCATCAGAAGTGATGAGTTCGACTTTTTCTTGTTGAGCCGTTGCGTAAATCAGAGCATCTGCTACTGATAAACTATATTGAGTCGCCAGTTTTGCGGCTAATAGTGCTAAATCGGTATCTAGCACAATAATTTTACCCTGTTTAGTCAGCTCAATGAGTGCTTGTGCAGTATCGCTATCCCTTTCTCGACAAACCCATTTATATAGTTCGTATTGTACGACAGTTGGTACAATAATATTGGAGAGTTGTTGAAAATAGGGACGAAATTGATCAGCCAAAACATCATCCATAAACCATTCAATCCAACCACAAGTGTCTATTAAATAAAACTTATTATTCATGGACGATCTCTATAATTTTCTGGATTTGCGCCTTTAAGTAATCCACGAAAAGCTTGGATATCGTTTTTTGGTATTAAACGAATAGTCTGATTTTCAGCAATACAAATAAATTCTTGTCCGGCTTGTAAATGTAACTTTCCTCGGATATTCTCAGGAATATCTACCTGAAAAGTTTCTGAAAGCGTAATACTTTTCATTATTGAACTCCGTAAATATTTAACTCACACAATATGTATCAAAGGCAATTCGCCACTCCTATTCAATGCATTACGAAAAAAACATCTGACACTGAATGGATTGTGTGGGCGTTGGTGGGCAGTGCGATAATTGAGAATACTGTTGTTAATAGGAGGGTTGTTAAGTTGTTCATTTTTTTTCCAATGGTTGTCTGAATCAGAATTTGCAGAATTTTCAATCAAAGGCATTTGATAAGAATGGTCAAATCAGTAATTGGATTATCCCCAAAGTCTAACACCGCATTTAAAAAACTGATCAAAGCATCTTTAGAGGCTGGGCTACCAAAAACTTTTTTAAAGGCTTGCATCGGTTTTGACATCTATAAATGACATGATTTGTTCTCCAACAAAGTCTTATCTTATAATGAGATTAGTTTTTTGTGAAATCAAATTCAAATAATTTATTGAGACATTAATAATGTAATAATAATGGATTGAATCATGCGCAAAACAAGTCAAAGGCGCATGGTTTTGACTTATCCTCCTTGTATTAAGAGTTATCAAAAATATCCACTCAAACGGATTGAGA
>CAYFOB010000699.1:0-2245 GCA_964344525.1 uncultured Thiomargarita sp. | reverse complement strand
TCCTATATTAGTACTTAATAATATTTTTATTTACTAACTTGAACATCGAGAATAAATATTTTGGGCATATCGCCAACATAAACGAAAATGGCATTATGATTTCCAGTGTAGCTCCCATCCAGTTAAACCAAACTTTTTCTTTAAAAATTAATCTGCCTGATTTAGAAAAAGTATTTCTTGGTAAAGATATCAGCGTGTGCATTTTGTTCAAAGCACAGATTTGTTGGATTAAAGTTGAGGTTAAACCTTTCTTTTTCATCCAAGCAGGATTAATGTTTCTAGAAATTTCGTCAGATGGGCAAAAGGCTATTGAGAATGTGATGCGTAATATCGCCGACAATCGTGCTTGGAACAATATAAGCTCATCATTTCAGAAATTATATGAATGGCGACAAATGAGTGTTGGTTTTTAAAGGTAAGTCAAGTTTTCGCACATGCATACCTGAAAATTCATGGTTCAGTACTTACCTCGCTCGGCAAATATGCTACTGTTCTTGTTCCCACGCGCCTTTGTTCCCACCCAGTGTGGACGCGCCTGCGTCCTGTTTCAGCAACTCCCAGGACGCTGGCGCGTCCACACTGCATTCCCACGCCTTGGCTAAGAACGAGAAAATATTTAATCCCTTTTCGCCAGATTCTCATTTAGAATGCTGTACATCCACTCCGTGTCCATCTGGTTTTAAAAAATTTGGGGCTGAGCTTTGGAGTTGTTGTAGCCAAATAAAAGCGTTAGCGGATGTAATTTTTTATTGTAACATAAGTTACTGTAACCCCAGTTGCAATAATTACCCACCAAACCTGCGATTGTCTGTGTCTCAAACAACAAGGGTATCCAAATCTAAAAGAGAAAATCCCTGTCGTTTAATCTCATAATCAGGATGCTTTTGTCGAATTTTTTGGGCTTTTTTATCCAGCAAATCGAGATTAATTTTTGAAGCCTGCCGTTTAACCTCAGCGATGAGGATGGTTTTGTCAAACTCGTTGACCGCCACAATATCTATTTCATTCTGATTATTTTTTTCCCAATATCTGCCTATTTGGGTAAACTGATGGCTCTCAATAAGTTGCTCAATAAATATTTGTTCAAGTATCACACCCGTAAACGTATTAAAATGACGCTTAATATACTGCTTGATGTAAGTATAATTGCCAATCTCTGTGGTGGTTTGATGCCGGTAAATAAAGTGAAACCAAAATCTGAGAAAGTTATCCTTAATACTATATTTTTGCTGGCGACTGTTCGGTTTGGCAAAAATAGGGCGGTGATGGCTGATAAGAAAATAATCATTCTCAAGTCGATCAAGATAGCCGCCCACACTTTTTTGTATAATGGATTCAATTTCACGGCGACTGGTTTTACCTACTGAAATGAGCTCCAAGATCGCAAAGTAATTGGCATAATCTCGACCAAATTCTTCAATCAGTAAATGTTTGCCTTCTTCCAAAAAGAGGCTATTTTCTACTATAAAATTATCCAAAATGGTATCGAGATCAAAGGCTTCCGCTCTGGCAAAATGCTCTAAATATTTAGGAACACCACCACTCAATGTTTTAACTGTCAACAGATTTTCAGCCGAATAATGGTTATGCTCTTTGAGAAATTCACTTAAAAAGCGATTTTTAAGCGGCTTTAGGTGAATTTTTTGATCAGCCCTTCCAAAGAGTGGCTCTTTACTGTGTTCAAAAATGCGAGTCATCAAGCTGTAGACTGAGCCACAAAGTATGAGATGCATTTTGGCGTGCTCTTTGTATTGATCCCAGAGATTTTGCATTTCTGAGAAAATGGCAGGATTGATGTTATGCCATTCTTGAAATTCGTCAATAATAACGGTTATGGGGGATTGTTTTGAAGTCTCCAACAGGAGTGCAAAAATATCCCGAAAGTGTTGAATATTGCCAAATAGGGGTATTTTCAATTTTTGCTTTATTAGCGTTGCGAATTCTTCACATAGGAGGGGTTCAGGCTTTTTAGCGACAAATAAGTACAAATGATTGGCAATATCCTGGTAAGCTTGGCGCAAAAGCCGAGTTTTTCCAACACGCCGTCGTCCAACGATGATACTCATCAGCCCCCCACTTGTATGTGCTTGATGGCTCAGTGCATGTAGTTCAACAATTTCAGTTTCACGGTTGTAAAATTTCATCTATTTTCCATTAGTTCACAAGTTTTACCACATTTTGGAGTCGCCCAGCTTAGCGAAGGACATCTCTTTTCCAAAGCGCGGCTGGGCGACTCCAAAATACC
>CAYFOB010000698.1:0-2246 GCA_964344525.1 uncultured Thiomargarita sp. | reverse complement strand
CAATCGCATAGATTTTATCAACAACAAACCTTAAGGTTTTCATGTCTCGGGCTGGTAATTTTGGGGAAGACATGACAATATCCCATTGTCCTTGCACTTCTTCTAATTCACACAGACAAAAGAGTTTAAATGGTCCTTTCTCTTTAGAAAGTTCACGTTCTACAGCACAAAATTTGTTAAGTAATTTCTGATTCATAATATTTTTATGAGTGTTTTAACAGCGTTAAGCATATTTGACTTTCTGCTCTATTCCAGACAAAGCAAGTAAGGTTATCAAATGATGGGTTTTAAAAGTTTGAGGATTTTTCACTGAAGCATTTGGATATTCCGTCCATTTTAAGGTTTTACAAATTCTCGCTTTTAAGGCTAATTCAATCGCATACCCACATAAATAAACAGCCGCATCATATTTACGATGAGAAAATAGAATTTCTGATTCTTGTAAACGCGACTTAGCTATTTTTTTTACCTCCTGCGGAGTCGGTAATCAAGTTCGCATAACTTATTGTTAATTCAGAGGGGTTAATCATTGTAATATTTTATCCAATCTCGTAATTCTTTAACCAGAAGATGAATTTTGGTACTTGGGTTGGCTTCAATTGGTTTTTTATTTTTATGGTAATCAAGAGATTGCTTGAGTTTTCCCTTTTTAGCCATACCATTTTCCCAATTTTTCAACAAAAGAACCAAGCGTAGGTATCGCCCCATATCGACCTTCAAAATACCTTTTTTCTTTATCTACATCAGGATATTCTGAATTATTTGGTTTATTAAAATATTCAAAATCGGAAAGAGCATAAATCTCTGTCGCTTCCCAATTATTCTTCTCTACAAAATTGATTTGATCTCTCCTCAGTGGACAATATGTCAATATATTTGTATCGTGAGTGGCAAAAATAATTTGCGCTCCATACGGATTGGTGGCTGGATTTAAAAATAAATTGATCGAATTAATTGTCATCATTGGGTGCATTTTAGCTTCAATTTCATCAATAACTAAAACCCCTCCTTCAGTCAATGTCCTAATAATAGGACCACTTAAATGAAATGCTTTTTTTGTGCCTTCTGATTCATGATCATCTAAATCCCAATTCCTCAATTGAGTCATTGTGTTGCCTTGTTTATTATAGGCTTTATGAACGGTAATCGTTTTAAACCCTTGAGTTTCATCAAATTGCCATTTTCTAAAAAGCCTTTAAGCACGACTTCTGCAACTTGCCCACTTTGTTTTTCGCTTCTATTGTCTCTGCTAAAATAGTCCATGTCAAACTTATCACCTTCATTGACTTGTTGCAAAGAGACGTTTTTGACGGTTTTAAAAGTCTCAAACAGCAGATAAAAAATTTCTTTGACTTTTTCAAACTCACTCTCCTTATGCTCTTTTATGAGATAAGCCGCATAGTCCCAAACCGCCTTGATATTCAAAATACCGTTTGCAAAAAGAGATAACTCATCCTCAGTTTTAAAAAGATTTTCCAATGCGCTTTTTGTGGCAGTATCCAAATTGTCATAAATATTTTTTAAGCGAGTCAGTGGATTTTTTTTGCTATTTTGCAATAACTTTTGCAATTGTGCTTTTAATTTATCCAAGTCACTCATTTATAATAACTGGCATTAAATCGATTTGTCCAGGTTTGTCTGATTTTTTTTGCAACAGCTTTATTTTTTCGCGTTCTAGCGTCCATAGTTGATGATGAAATCAGACGCACAAGCAATTACACATCGGATTTAGAAATTATTGCAAATAAAGCTTTATGGATGGTACCGAAACCAAATTCATCGGATAAATACGTGCCAAAAAGCTGTGTAAAGCTTGCCAATTATTGACTTTTTGAGCGGTGGCAAGGGCGTTGAGAAGTAAAGCGGGTGCCATCTGATTGGATTTTAAGGCCATCACTTTTTCTAATGTTTCGATCGCTTGTTGCCACCGTTTTAAACCATCAATAATACGTCGTAATTGCGCGGCGGCTAATTTCGGGGTGGTAAAACGTATTGGTAACGGAAAAATGACCTCAATCAAATAGTTTTCTACAATCAATTTGTCAATATATTGATCAATTAACTCAATTTGCTGAGTATCGCTTAAATACACGGCTGTTGCTATGACTGCAGCTGGTAACACTTTATCAAATGTCAATTTATCCAATTGGGCTTGATGAGTTTGCCAAAGTTTAATCACTTGTTCCGTGTTACCTTGGCGTTGAGCAAGGGCAACTCGTCCCATGATTAAATAAGGATTAAGGTGT
>CAYFOB010000697.1:0-2250 GCA_964344525.1 uncultured Thiomargarita sp. | reverse complement strand
TTAGTGAGTGCAAAATAAAAAAAGAGCGAGTCACTGCCTTGGTCGATAGCGGGGCTTATATGCTGGCAATTAATGAAAATATAATGATTAACCTTGGGCTTTCCAAAGTTGATACTCAAATGATTGAACTGGCGGATGGCAGCTATCAAACAAAGGACGTGGTAGGTCCGATTGAAATTAGGTTTGAAAATCGGCGTGCTAATGTAGATGCCATTGTGTTACCAGGTGAGAGTGAAGTTTTATTGGGAGCAATTCCTATGGAAGATTTGGATGTTTCCATAAACCCTAAAGAACAAAAGTTGGTCGTCAATCCGGAGAGTCCTTATATTGCCAAGAAAAAAATGAAATGATGTGTATCAACACGTAGTTCAAGCGGTGCTGACTTGAGTCCACAACAAATAATCCAAGTTTTTGGATTTTGACTTGGTTTCTGACTACGGGGCAAGAGCGCATGTAGGTTGAGTTTTTTTACTTCAAGATATTTCAATTCACTAAGAAACTTCGATATGGTTTCTTGCTTATAGTTAAAACCACAAAAGTGCCCCAAAGACTCTCCTTGAGCCAGGTTAACTGTTCGTACACGACCATTTCCAGTTACAACTGGCAATGATAAAACAGCTAAACTCTTTTTTGATATTGTGTGATCAGTTGCTCGAATGAGCTTCAAAGAAGTCCAGTTTTTATGTTGGAGCAATTCAGACACTGATGCAAAACGATTTTGACGAACATCTAATCGTTGATTGTAGCTGCTAGTAAATTGACCTAATCGACATCAGTTAGGAATAAAAATATGCGAACATTTTCTTCTTATGGTCCTCCAAATAACAAATTACACTACTATGTCCCCAGAAAAACCTTAATTAACAATGTTTTAACACAATTAAAGGGAAGAGTACCAGATGAAGGAGGACATTACATCACGGTTTGGGCACCACGTCAAACGGGTAAAACTTGGATCATGCGAGAAGTGGTTTTAACACTTCAGCAAGAAAACCAGTTTCAGGTGGTTATTCTTCCTTTGCAAGATATTTCTAATGTGACTGATGTCAATCGTGCGGTTCAAATTTTGGCTCGGCACTTGGTGAAAAAGTTGAATTTAAAGAATTTATCTATAGATACTTTAGAGGAATTTTATCTTTTGTTTGAACGAGAAACTCTCTGTAAACCCTTGATTTTGATTTTGGATGAATTTGATGGGCTTGATGATGGGGTGATTGCCAAACTCGTCGGTTTTTTTCGTAATATTTACCACAGTCGCCAAAATCAAGTGGATAAGTCCACTGGTGAGAAAGATTATTTATTACATAGTTTGGCATTAATTGGAGTACGTACCGTTTTGGGTATCGAAAATCTGAAGGGTTCACCCTTTAATATTCAACGTAGTGTACACATTCCTAATTTGACTGATGAAGAAGTTGCCCAACTCTTCAATTGGTATAGCCGCGAAAATGGGCAGGTGATCGAACCCGAAGTGGTCGAACGCATCAGCTATGAATTTCAAGGACAACCCGGACTGACTGGCTGGTTTGGAGAAGTGTTGACAGAAACTTATAATCAAGCGCCTGATCAACCGATTACAGTGGAACTGTTTGAAAATGTTTATGAAAAGGCGCGGACTTTGTTGCCCAATAGCAATATTTTGAACATCATTAGTAAAGCTAAACAGCCACCTTACAAACAATTGGTTTTGGAATTATTTCAAACCCAAACCAAAATCAATTTTGTTTACCACGATCCCATTATCAATTTTCTCTATATGAATGGAGTTGTGGATGTTGAAGAGAATTGTGTCAAATTTCCTTGTCCATACATACAAAAACAATTGTTCAGTTATTTTGCCAGAGCGCTGTATCCAGAAATGGGTCGCTTATATGGACCCTTTGAGGATTTATCTGATACGATTACTGACAATAGCATAAACATTCCTCAATTATTGGCTCGATATGAGCACTATTTTCAAGCCAATAAAGCGCTGATTTTGCAAGATGTGCCAAGACGTAAAAAGGATTTACGTGTGTATGAAGCCGTTTTTCATTTTCATTTTTATCTCTATTTGGTCAATTTTTTTCACAGCTATGAGGTACAAATCTATCCTGAATTTCCCACTGGCAACGGAGAAATTGACTTGTTGATACGTTATGCAGGACAATTGTTTGGCTTAGAATTAAAGAGTTTTGCTTCTAAACGTCAATATGATCAGGCACTGATTCAAGCCGTTAAATATGGAAAACACTTAAAAGTGAATGAGAT
>CAYFOB010000696.1:1864-2262 GCA_964344525.1 uncultured Thiomargarita sp. | reverse complement strand
AAGCATTTGACATAGGCATTATGTGGCTCATTTGCGAGTTCATTTAAAGATAACAAAATGACTTTTCTAATCAACCGAAATTTACTACGATAAACACCTTTTTGTTCAGTGCTTTGATAACCCAGTTTTTTTAGGGTGCTTTTTTGTGGTTGTTTGGAACTTAACAAAAAACTTTGTACATTTTCACGAATGGCTTTTTGGCGTCGTAGATACCAAGCATCGTAACACAAAGTTTGTTGAATGGCATCATCATTCAGTGATTCGGTGTATTTAAATTCGATGATAATGTCTGTTGCTGTTGTATCTCTAATGCCGTCAGGCAACAAAGCCAGTTGTTCGTCTGTCCATTGGGGCGTTTTTCGCCGCACCAATAAAACATCGACTTCTGGTGATTCGCT
>CAYFOB010000696.1:0-1846 GCA_964344525.1 uncultured Thiomargarita sp. | reverse complement strand
CAATATCAACCGGTGAAAGTAAATCTTTAAGCAATTTTCCCAACAGTTTGTGCCATTGGGTATTTGAAGCGTTTTCGTTTTTTTTCATTTGTTGATTGGTTCATTTAAAGCTGGCAGTTATAGTTTTGACTTGAAAAACTAATTAAACCATACCTGCCAGGTAGAAGTCAAAAATTAACCTGCCAGGTATGGTTTTGATTGATTTTCGGACAACTCTATTGATCAAATGAAACCCCTCATATACAATAATCAAAAAAAATAGTCTCAAATCTTCATGGAAAAATAACCAACAATGTCAACAGCTCTAATATTTAGAAAAGGAATCAGCGCCCTACTCAACAGTGCTATTATCGACATACTCGCCAAATCTACTGGCACCGATAAAGCACTTAATGTCTTTAAAGCTAACTTTACCTTCACCGCTGCTGAAATCGCAGCGGCTTTTCAAGATAGCCATGCTCGCGCCCTAGCGGGTATTTGTGCTGGCTTAGTCTCGCAGGAGCAAGGGCGTGGCTTTTGGAAAAAAGTTCTTGAATCGCGCATAGAAAGTGAATTTTCTCAGCGTATTGAGCAAGACTATTTATTGCCTTTTACCAAAGAACATCATTTGTCTACAGATCAATTTTGTCCAACCGCCCTTGAACAATGCAAAGAGTTAGCCAAGTACACTTTGTTTCAAGCCGATGATGTCCCATTTTCTGAAACCGAGCTCGCCAGCTTTGTCACCGAAACGGGGACTTTTGCCATCACTGATTTAGTTTTGGCGCAAATTTCCATCCCTTTAGATGACTCAGTGCGCGATTTTTTGAGCTACAAAGAATTGCTTGGACATGCCATATTGTTCTTTTTGCATGAAAAATTACGCAATGATAGCCGAATGGCGCGGACTTTAGAGGCTTTGCAACGTGAAGGCTTAGTCGTCGATGTACGCGAAATTAAATCTTTGGTGCAATCCACCGAAGAAAAATTAAAGCAAGCCGTTGCGGCAAAACAATTTGGACAATTAGCCGAATTGGGACCAAAATTAGAATCTTTGCATCAAATTGAAACCGATTATGCCCAGTTTCTTACCTTTAAAGACGATTTTAGCGGCTGGGCAGATTTAGTCTCCGTTCAACTTTCTGAAATTTTTGAAGCTTTGGATAAATTGGATGCGATTCATGGCGATGTCATAGAAACCAAAAGCTTGGTTGAAGAAATTTTAGAGAAAATCACCGCTATGATGAAGTATCAAAATTTATCGTCTCAGGTTAAAGCAAGTGATGAATTCACCGTACATAATCATGCCAGTTTGCAACTGATTAGGGATGCTACCTCACAACTCAAAAGCTTGTCGACTCAAAATGCTGATTATAGTCGCATGTCTATTATGGTGGGCAGTGCTTTATTTTCTAACCGTGATTTAGAACCTGCTGAAGAATTATTTACTCAAGCTCTTGATAATTCTAAAAAAGATTCTGAAAAGGCTTTAGCACATTTCAATTTATTTCAAGTGCAATTGCGACGAGAGGCTTATTCTGTGGCTTTGGAAAATTTACAAGCCGCGATAGCGATAGAACCTCAACGCTATGCTTTACATGATTACCTGAAATATCCGATTATTCGTTTATTGGGGGCTGGTGGCATGGGCTGTGTTTTTTTGTGCCGAAACAATAACGAGTTAATTAGAAATGAGCAAGTCGTTGTTAAGTGTTTTTGGGAAAATATTAAGGGCACGCTTAAAGAGGTGTTTAAGGAACCTTTTGCGATGCGCGACATTGCGGGTGATTTTGTGCCGAAGCCTTTGGATGTGGGGCATGTCGATTTGTTTAATCAGGAACGGGCTTTTTTCGTGACGGAGTATGTT
>CAYFOB010000695.1:0-2303 GCA_964344525.1 uncultured Thiomargarita sp. | reverse complement strand
AACATGACGCTGATGAGCATCAAGAACATGACACTGATGAACATGAGGAACATGATATTGATGAGCATCAAGAACATGAAATAACTGCTTTGTTAATTCAATATCAATCCCCATTAGCAGTAGTTAGCTTTCCACGCATGGTTAATAACCAAACGGCCTTACAAGCTGCATCACCGGCATTTGAAACCGCACGATTATTCAAATTAGTTGGATTTGGTATAGACACTTTACAGGCTTTTGGCATTTTATTAATTGTGACAGCCGCTTTAAGTATGTTTATCGCACTTTATTATGCCCTAGCAGAACGTTGCTATGATTTAGCCATTATGCGTACCCTGGGCGCTTCCAAAGCGCGTTTACTTTGGCAACTTTTGTTTGAAGGCATTTTGATGGCGATACTGGGCACACTACTTGGATTATTGCTAGGACATATTATTATTGAAATTTTAGGCATTTGGTTGTTGGACTTAACTGGTTGGATTTTTGTGACACAAGAATATCTGTTATTGGGTTTAGCAGTACTCATTGGAACTGTGTCAGCACTATTGCCTGCTATTCAAGCTTATCGGACTGATATTGCTCGAATATTGTCTTACGGGTAAGCTAGTCTATTTCTCAAACCCATGACTAACTACAAGGATTATATTTAAGAAGGGATAAACCTAGCTATAATAAGGTTTTGACGGTGCCCGTATTAAATAGACGTTATCGGAAATAACGATTTTTTGCTGGACTGGTTTTTTACTGGCGTCCTCATGTTTTTTCATCTTTTTTTGACCTTTAAACGTGAGGACTGGGTTGCAAACCCAGTCCAGCAAAAGCTAATATCGTCGCTGGACGGGGTTTGCAACCTCGTCCAAAACGTTTATTTCCGATAATGTCTAATGTAATCCTTGTAGTTATTTCTAAAATAAGTCGGTTAACAAACTCTCTAACCTGAAGAGCTAATATTAGTATTTAATTAAAGCAAGTGTTCCACAGCAGTAAAAAAGTTATTAGGAGAATGAGATGGAACCATCAGAATTAATAACTAAAATTTCAAATGGTGAAGATAGCTTTACCCAATTTAAAGAAAATATAACCAATGGCGATAAACTCTCAGAAGAACTTGTTGCTTTTTCTAATGCCAAGGGTGGACTCTTAATTATTGGTGTCAGTGACAACAATGAGATTTCCGGCTTAAGTAATGATGATATCAGAAGACTCAATCAATTAATAGGGAATGTCATCAATTCAAAAATCACTCCCCCAATTTATCCATTAGTAGAAATAAAAGCGATAAATGACAAAAAGATATTAGTTATCACGATTTCAGAAGGTCTCAATAAACCTTATTCAACAAATAAAGGGATATATTTAACCAAAGCAGGAAGTGATAAACGAAAAATTTCACCTGAGGAGTTAAGAAGATTATTTGCAGACTCTAAAAAACTTTTTGCTGATGAAGAAATTATCCCAAACTCAGATATCACAGATATAAATACCGAACTTTTTTATCAATTTTTATTAATAGATAATGTCCAAATCTTGGATAAATTAAAACAGGGGATTTTAACCTTAGAAAATTTGCTAGAAAATAGGGAACTGCTAAGAGATCAGCATTTGACATTAGCAGGCAATTTAATTTTTGGGATCACCCCTCAAAGATATTGTCCATCATTTTATATAGATTGTGTCTATTTTGATGGAGATGATATTTCTGTTGATCAATTTATCTCAAAAGATACCATTAAAGGCACTTTTGCTGAACTTTATAAACAAAGTTTAAATTTTCTTAAAAGCAATCTCTCTAAAAAGCAGATTAACAAAGACTTTAATTCAATCGCTCAATTGGAGATTGATGAAAGAATTTTAACCGAGTTAATTGTCAATGCATTAGTTCATAGAGATTACTATATAAATTCTTCAATCAAAATCTTTATGTTTCACAATAGAGTCGAAATTATCAGCCCTGGGAAATTAACCAATTTTTTAACCGTTGAAAAAATCAAAAATGGTATTTCAATACATAGAAACCCAATATTAAATTCAATTTCAAAAAATATTTTGCCTTATAGTGGGTATGGGAGCGGTATTAAAAGAGTATTGAAGATTGATCCAAATGTAGAGTTTATTAATGAGACTGAAAAAGAGGAGTTTAAATGTATTATACAAAGGCAAGCGTAGGACTGCTTCTTAACTTTTCGTTATTCCTGCATTACATCACTTAATAAAAAAAAACATGTTCAAAATCCCCCCAAAACACCTGATCACCTACTACAAAGAACTCAAAGCATTTGAGCGTTTAGGGCAATCCCATGAAG
>CAYFOB010000694.1:0-2305 GCA_964344525.1 uncultured Thiomargarita sp. | reverse complement strand
CTATTTTTTAGATAATGTGGTAACATCAACACTTGTTTTTGAAGGCAACGGACAAATTAACGAATACGTGGGCGGCTATGAAGATTGGCAAAGACAACGCGCAGTACCCAGCGCACCCAAAGTAGCCCCATCAAAACCTCGTTCCCCAAAAACAAAAACACGCAAATTAAGTTATAAGGAACAACAGGAATTAACCAAATTACCAGAAAAAATTGAAACTTTAGAAACCGAACAAACCCAACTACAAACCTTAATCAGCAATCCAGACTTTTACAAAGGCGATCCTAAAAAAATTAATCAAACCTTAGCGCGTATCAAAACGCTTGAAAGTGAACTGCAAATGGCGTATGATCGTTGGGAGGCTTTAGAAACGGTTTAAAATGAACAAAGAATTTTTAACAAAAAAACTTTGCCATTGCTAGAAAGTTATATAAATATGTTGGCTCAATCAAAAGACACACATATTGAGATAGAAAAAATTCAAGCTTTATAAAACTGTGGAAAATTGATAAATGCAGTAGGAAAATAAATAATGCTTGCACAAGAAAATGCGATACTTAACACAATAGCACTTCAATTGCATATTCCAGCAGATGAACTTCTCAGGTTAGGATTGCGTACTTTCCTGGAACGCCAGCTCCGTATAATCAATGCAGATATATTTAAAATCTGTGGACGTTACAACGTTTCTTGTGTTGAAGAAATGGATGTTCACTATCAGGATGGCACTTTGGACGAGGCCAATTCATGGCGTGATATGCAAAAATTGGACCATTTAGAATATAAACGTGATGAACTGCTGAAAATTATTGATTCCCTGTCATAAAATATGGTTAATGTTGAACGGTTGCGCGAAGTTGCTGAGGTAGAATTTTCTGATTTGGTGATAGAAGCCATTGTACCAGATAGCAATGAGTTACGCATAATTCTTATAGATGGCAGTTTTATAGATGTTTGGTTTTCATTAAAGCTGGTTGAGCGTTACAGCTATCATTGGGAACGCCGAGCTATTGATGGTAGTATTTATCGACACGATAATGCCCCTCACAGTCGCTGGCAAACTGTGGCTACATTCCCAAAACATTTTCATAATGGGAGTGAAGCGCACGTAGTGGAAAGCGACATAAGCGAAAATCCTGAAGAAGCGTTGCGAGAATTTCTAGCCTTTGCACGAAATATGATAGAGGCTGTTTTAACAAAATAAATTTCGCCCTAACAAGCAAGAAAATATATATGTTGGTTCAATCAAAAGACACACATATTGAGATAGAAAAAATTCAAATCTCAATGATTCGCCAAGAATCTATTGCTAAACGTGCCTCTCGAATGTGTTCTCTTTCTCAAACCACGCGACAACTTTCAAAACGTGCGATCAAACGAGCCAATCAGGCATTGAGTGAGCGAGAATTCTATTTACTTTTTGTGGGATATTTATATGGCTCAAATTTAGCGAATCAGCTTCGTCATAACCTAAAATCCATCCCCCAACAAAAAACAATGAAACAAGCAGAAATCATAACCGCCGCTCATCCAATAGCAAAAGCCTTTGACGAATTAGGCATTCTCTATTATATTGGTGGTTCTGTTGCCAGCTCAGTGTACGGCATGCCCCGTGCAACTCAAGATGTCGATATGGTAACAGATTTAAATCCCCAACAGGTCAGTTCTTTGGTAGAAAAATTGAGTGCTGCTTATTACATTGATGAAGACATTATTTTAGAGGCCATTAACGGAGGATTTAGTTTTAATCTAATTCACCTTGAAACGATGATAAAAATTGATATTTTTATTACCAAAAACGAACCTTATCATCGCTCTGTTTTCCAAAGAAGAAGAGAAGATACGCTTGATATTGAAGATAATAGCTTAAAATTTTATATTGCATCATCTGAAGACATCATCTTGAGCAAATTAGATTGGTTTCGTCTGGGAGGTTTTATGTCTGAACAACAATGGCGTGATATACAAGGCGTATTAAAAATACAAAAAGACTCCTTAGACATAAAATACCTATTGACTTGGGCAAAAAAATTAGGATTGAATGATATATTAAAAAAAGCTTTTCATGAGGCAGGCTTTAATGTGTCTTATATTTAGTGATCCAAACAATATGTAGATGGATTGAAAACGCTGTATGTGACCCATGTCTATAATCTTTCATTTGACTATTGTAACATACGAAAGTGCGCTAAAGGTGGGGGTTTTAACCTGCCCAAAAGGAGACAATAAACTTTAAAAACAAACTATTATGCTGTAGGTTGGGTTAGATTTTTTCGCGCAGCGAAAAAACGTAACCCAACATTAT
>CAYFOB010000693.1:0-2311 GCA_964344525.1 uncultured Thiomargarita sp. | reverse complement strand
ACATCCAGCACAAGAATGTTATGGAAAACCTCAGTAAATATTCTGAACAATTTCAAGTGCTTGGCTCGCTTACGTTTAAAACGGAGACGAGGAAACGTAAAGTTGGTGGGACTTCGGTCAAGTATGCACTCTTAAATGAAGACCAATGCGTGTTTTTGCTGACACTGTCCCGTAACACCGAGCAAGTCGTGCAATTGAAGTTAGATTTGACGGTGGCGTTCAAAAATGCGCGACAATCGGTTCAACATGCAAAAAGCCCTGCACCAATCCTCTACACGAGCAATCCCTGGATTTGGCAGTCGATCAAACTCAAAATCCAGTGTATTGATCTGATGCTTGGTATTCAGGAAGACAAGCACTCGTTTGAGTTGCTGAATGCTATTGAGCGATACTTGCTTAAGTTGGAACAGTATTACCTACTGCGTTAAAGTTACCAAAGCCCCTTGGCACAAGCCTTGGGGCTTTTTTTGTTCTCCAAAACACTTGACATTAATCGCAAAATCTCAAATATTATTAATATTGACATTTAGTGGAGACCAACATGGAAAAGCTAACTATTAAGCAGGCCTCGGAGAGATTTGGATTGTCGCGGGCGCGGCTTTATCAATTATTGGATAAAGGGGCGGTTGCAGGATTTAGGTCTAATAAGTTGGGGAAGGCAGGTGGAACCTGGATACATGCTGGGGATTTAGCAAAACACCTTGAAACAACAAAAGGGAACGCAATTAGGCCTAATGTTTATGGAGACGATATATACATTTCTGTTGCCGAGGCCTGTAAAATTTCAGGTTATTCACAGGCACAAATGTATAGATTCGCAAAACAAAAAACCCTTTTATCAAAAAAGGAGCAGAGAAATGGTATTTTAATTAATAAAATAGATTTATTAAATTATTTGAAAAATAAATGATAAAAAAGCTTGAAATTTAAAAATTAAAACACTATTATGGTGTCAGCTTTATATCTTAGTTATTTTTTAAATAAAAATGATAAAAAAGCTTGACATTAAAAATATAACCCATATAATGGGTAGTACGGCACGCTGATGTCGTACTTGTTCTTTAACACAACTGGAGAAAAAGCTATGTCTAACCTAGCTATAGCCGCGCCTACCCGCGCTCGCGCTAACGTACAGGCACGTAAAATAACCGTTCATGAGCATGATGACGTTGATTACGACCAATCTTTGGCTTGGACGGATTTTAAGGATGAGTGGGTTGAGCAGCGCACTGAGGCGATCCTTGACGACCACGAACGTGATTTGTCCGATGTTATTGAGGATTATTGTGAGTCACCGAACGGCACAGCATGCGGGTTGCCATTAAACCATTGGCAGGACTACGAGCGTGCGATCAGGGCCGCGATGGATGAATCGCCATGTTTTCGCGATTTCATGGAAAAGGTTGCAATGTGGCAGGCACAGAAGGATTTTGGGGATATGGTGAAAGGATGAGGGGAGCGAGATTATCTAAACGTCCTGGCAGACAGAGATAATCACACTCCAGTGTTAAACCTAACGGCACGGCTGGAACCGTGTCGTTATTTAAAAGGCTAATAACATGTCGAATATATCTACGATCACACGTAATTTCAATAGCACGCAAATTAAGCAGCGGGAAGGCGATGGCTATCTTGATGCGACAGCGATGTGCAAAGCCACAGGCAAGGTTTTTCGTGATTACTTGCGATTAGAAAGTACCGAAAAATTCCTTGATGCGTTATCTAACGATACAGGATTACCTGTAAAATATCAAGTGGAGAAATCTCCATTTGGTGAATTTAAAGGCTTAACAGAGGTTGTGAAGGGCGGTAACTACGCGGGTAGCTGGATACATCCCAAAGTAGCCATCCACCTAGCCCAATGGTGCAGCCCCGAATTTGCCGTCATGGTAAGTGATTGGGTCTTTGAGTTGCTCACAACAGGCAAAGTCGAGCTGCAACCAGAACCAACCCCACCCACCGAACCGTCAACACGCCTTGACGTCGAGATCACCATAGCTGAGGCCGCGGCCCGTATGTTACGTATGGATGACAGCAGCAAGCTGAAAATGCTGTACAAGATCAGCGAAGTGCATAATGTCCCCACTGCATTTTTGCCTGACTACACAGAGGATAGACCAACCCAGGCCTTGACTATGTTGTTGAAAGAGCATGGCGTTAATTTAACCGCCGCTAAGGCTAATAAGATTTTGCTTGAGCTTGGCATCCTGGAAAATAAGGCTCGTGAATCAACAAAAGTGCCAGGCAGAATCAAGACATTTAAATGCCTGACAGAGCAAGGCCTGAAATACGGCAAGAACGTTGTGCATCC
>CAYFOB010000692.1:0-2319 GCA_964344525.1 uncultured Thiomargarita sp. | reverse complement strand
TGGTTAAATTATTATTTAACTACAAGGATTATATTTAAGAAGGGATAAACCTTGGTCCTTATTAGATTTAAATTTGGCTCAGTTCAGCGGATGTGCGCCAATGTAGGCGGTTGTGAGATGTTTAAACATTGCTGGAATCTCCTACAATGCATTCACAAAATGTGCGCCAAAGTAGGCAATTGACTTCCAAGATTGGACTCCAGATATCCTAAAATTTGAATCATTTTAGGAGAAAACTGATGAATATTGAAATGATCTTGCTTTTTCTTGGAGCGCTCATGCTCCTTATAGGTATAACTGGGGGCGGATTTAAGAAAATACCACGATTTGGTATCGTACCCAGATTTTTTAGCTTATTGTTGGGTGCTCTTTTTTTGATCAGTGCGATGTTGGGTAGACAATCCAATCAAGAAGAAATTAATGAGGAAAAGCAAGTTAGCGTGAATGAGGAAAAGCAAGTTAGCATGAAAAAGGAAAAGCAAACTGTGTCAGACACGTTTCCGATTCAAGAACAGGAAATTGTTTCTGATTCCTTTACCGATACTTCTAATGAATCTGGTAATTTGCTTCCTGCTAAAAAAGAAGGTTGTATTGAAGGAAATTGTGTGAATGGAAAAGGTACCTATGTGGGGAAATCAGGCAATCAATACATGGGAGAGTGGAAAGATAGTAAGCCGCATGGTAAAGGAAAGTTTATTTGGGAAAATGGTAATGTTTACGAGGGAGAATGGAAAGAGGGTAAGACGCATGGTAAAGGAAAATTCACCGGGGCGGGCGGTGCTGTTTATGAGGGAGAGTATGTCGATGGCAAATACCATGGAAAAGGAAAACAAAGCTTTGCAAATGGTGATGTTTACGAGGGAGACTATGTTAATGGTAAGATGCAAGGCAGAGGAGAATTCTCTTGGGCGGATGGTAAAAAATATGTGGGAGAGTGGAAGAATGGTTTGAGACATGGTTATGGCTTTATGAACTATGCTGATGGTAGTGAATCTAATGGGTGGTGGGAAAATGATAAAGCTCAATAACTACAAACGTAGGGTAGGTAGCGAAACCCACCCTACAAAACGCCAAGTCGTTAAAATTCAACAGCCACTTGCAAAGTCAGATTATCAGCGTTTTCACCCGTTCCGCCATCCTTCTTATCATAATCCCTATCATGTGAATACTCTAAAGAAAGCTTTGTGTTCTCATAAATTCCCATTGACAAGCCAAGTAAATAGCGTGCTTCTGGTATGGAAGTAGAACCGCCGTCCCCCCGAATAGCCAGAGCAGCTTCATCACTGCCTTGGTAACCAAGTGCCATTGTCATCTCTTTGCCAGCTAAATTAAGCACATAAGCCAATTCAATGTTCCAAGCGCTTGGCTCTTTGCCATAAAGAGCTGAACCGTTTTTTGCATTAAATTTATCCAACGCAGTCAGATATTCGCCAAAAAAGCTGAAGGGGCCCGTGTTTAAGACAAGATGTACGCCCATTCCATCGACATATTTATAACCGGGATCTGTGCCAAAAAAATATTCATCCCCATTATCCTTATTTCCATCAAGATCTTCTTTAAAGCCCCGTATATAATCAGTATCACCCATGTTGTTGATGTAGCTCATGCCCACATCAACACCAAAGCTCTCTGATTCAAGAGCATATCCGATATTGAGACCATATTGGTCAATTTTTTCTTCGGTGCTGTCTTGAGTTTCACCGTTGAAAACAAAGACCGAGCCATAAACCCCAGCAGCATTAAAATTGATTTGAACCGCACTTTCAAACAATTCGCCCATATACGTTGTGAGCGAATCAGTGATCATGTTTGGCGAAGAACCCCCAAACGGCAAATAAAACTGCCCTACGGTTAAGTAAACAGGTGCTGTTTTTGAGTTACCCAATGTCAGGTAGGCATCATCAAGTGTGAAATCAGTGCGCCCTGCACCTTCATAAAGGAGTCCAATATTAGCTTTGACTGACTCATGCACTTGAGATTCTATCCCCAAAAACGCTGTATCTACCACAAAACCACTGGAATCATTACCCTTAAAATCTTCATTAAAGCGGGATTCCACCGCCACCGAACCACTTAGGGTGACGCTCTGTGTCAGTTGAATTTCTTCAGCTGTTGAAACGTTGGCTCCAACAAATCCGATAAGGCTTGTTGCAGCGACAATAGGTTTTAATTTCACTTTAATATCCTTTTTTTGTTAAAAACCTCCTAACGGAGGATATGGAGTCGTTTATTTGCATTTTTGCGTTGCATACTCCAATATTAGCAATATATAGCTTTTCAGAAAAAGATGTTGGTCTTTAATTTTAATTTTGGCTATAA
>CAYFOB010000691.1:0-2319 GCA_964344525.1 uncultured Thiomargarita sp. | reverse complement strand
TTCGGGAGTTGTTGATCAGGGTTTGGTTGATCTCCCTCCACTTGCCCATCCTTGCCCTCAGTAGTCATTTGTCCGTTTTTGACTGGACCTTCTCCTTTAATACTCTCCTTTGGAGTCTCTTTTTGTTCAGTTGGACCACTTCGGGGTTCTTTTTTTCCTTTTTTTGGGTTGGCGCTTTGGTGATTTTGTCTTGATTGTTGTTGTTCAAGCAATTTTTTCACAATGCCCAAGTTGTGTTTGGCTGCAACATGTTGGGGATTTTTTTTCAATACCGCTTCATAGGCAGTTATCGCCTCATCATATTCTCCTAAGTGCGCCAAGCTATTTCCAAGATTGTAACGGGCTGTACCCACCTTGCTAAAAGCTGCCGCCGCTTCGTCATACTCTCCTGCTTTATAATGGGCAATGCCTTGCGCTAATATTTTAGCGGCTTGTTGATCAGGACGTTGCCAAAGATCATGCCAACTCAATGCATAGGCGGATTGGGGAGCGCCTATCACGCACAGTAACAACACCCCCAACCAGCCACGCCTAAAACTTAAGGCGGCTAATAGTAATAATGGCAATAGGAGCCAATAACCTTGATCTTGCCATATTTCGTGTTTTTGGTTCATGGATTTTCCCTCATGAGTTAGGTATTTAGGCAGATTTTTACCGATTGTCAAAATGTGTCCTTGCGCTCGCAATTTTTGCGCCTCAATTTGGGTGCGTTGATTGTCCACATCATCAGTAAACAATAAAATTTCACCACGTTTTGCACCGCTTTGCTTGAGTAATTCACCTGCCTTTTGCAAAGCTAACCAAGTACGTTTCCCCTGAACACGCATTAAGCTTGTCTTTAAAGCTGGGAGATAATGGGCGATGGTATTGGCATCATCTGTCAACGGCGAAACCACATACGCCTCACCCGCAAATACCACCAATGCGGTTTGAGCTTCTTGGCTGTGTTTATTGAGAATTTCCCAAATTTGATCTTTTGCTTGTGCTAAGCGCGAACTGTGATCATCTTTGATGTCCATTGTGCTGGACAAATCAAGTATCAATACTCTTGCCTGTTGAGAACGATAAATAGATTGTGGTAATTTTGACCAAGTGGGTCCTGCTAAAGCGAAAATGGTCAATAGCCAAGCAAAACCTAGCAAAATCAATGGTATGCGTTTATGACGTTGTCCTGAATTGAGCAATAAGCGATCCAATAAGTCATTGTCACACACTTTGCGCCAAATGTTATCGCCAGATTGTCGCCATAACCACCACCATAAAAATGGTAAGGGTATCAAGAGCAATAGCCAGAAAGGACGGATAAATGGGAGTTGTTCTAACATAAGTTTAATGAATTACTGGCATTATTTTGTCACCATGCTTTCAAGTAAGCTTTATTGGTAGAAAGATCTTCTGGGCCTTCTATACACCCAATATACTCTTTTGCCAAATCGTAGCATGAAATCTGTTTAGTCATCATTGTTTCGTTATGAGCGGCTGTGTCAAAATTCTGCCTAATTTTGTCTAGCTCAGATTGAATTTCATCAAAGTTGGCTGTGTCAGGCAATTTTAAGAGACTTGCAGCGACTTCTTGCTTTAATATTTCCATGATGAAAACTTTCACTTCCAATTATCCCACTTAGGAGAGTCTAGAGACACCTTTTGATCTGTTGTTATTGAATGGACTTTCATAACCCAATCTTTTTTGCTTTGTTTGAAAATAAAATGGGGTCCATTTTGTGTGCATTCTCCACAATTCCTCTTATCACGCCTATACAGATCAAATTCATAACCTATTTGACCCGTATATGGGTCTATATAACGTCCTATTCGAGCCATTAATAAATAACTATGATCAAAATCAATTTTCGGTGTCGCAGAATTATTAATCTGAGAAAGCCTGCGTAAATAAACAGAGACAGGATAAGTTTTGTTATTTTTTGAAGAAACAACATGCACCACAGAATCCATGGGATCCTCAAAAAAATTCTCTATAGTCTCAGTTATTAAAGAGTTTTTAACGCCCCGTGGAGTTTTGTCTGAGGCAATTTTCTCAAAATTATCTTCTATTTCTGCAACAAAATATGCCACATATTGAACAAATTTTGTCGCAATTTGTTCAGAAACTTTTAGTTGCTTAGCAACGTGCTGGACAACCTCTTTATACGGAACCGCCTGAGTTAGCGAAGGCACAATAGCAATCACGACAAAAATGGAGAATAGACAGTTTTTCATTTTTATTACCTCTCTTTACCCAATAAGCTTTGGGGGACTACTTTTCTCTCGTTCCCAAGCTCCTGCTTGGGAATGCCTGTAGCGACGCTCTGCGTCGCGGGA
>CAYFOB010000690.1:0-2328 GCA_964344525.1 uncultured Thiomargarita sp. | reverse complement strand
GCAGAGCAAAGCCACAGGCATTCCCAAGCAGGAGCTTGGGAACGAGAGTGCGTAATATCAGTTAATAAAGGATAACCCCCCATTAATAGAAGTGATTTTGACTTATCCCTTCTTAAAAGTAATCCGTGTAGTTATTCATGGGTTTGGAACAACCGTGCGTAACATCAATTAATAAGAAAGCCAAAAAATTTAGGAGGTTCTACATAAACAATCACCACATATTTTTCCTTAGGAGCAGGTAATGTGCAATGACATTTAAAGTAATAAACTTGCCAAATTTTTATTTGTGTTTGAGTGTTCATCAATTAATCAGGAAAAGGATTTTTCAAATGCTTAAGCAAAGAATTAGAATTAGCAAAGGTTAAAATGATTTGCTCAAGTTCTACGCAATCATTTTCATCTGCAGAATGCCACGCCGCATCATGGCTTAATTCAGTAAGTTCTGGAAATGATAAGGCACCGTATTTTGTAATCGCTTTATCCAAACATTCTAAATCGGAATCACTAAAATAGTCACAATCTGCCTCTCTGAGTGGGATTACAAAATATTTATTTTGCACATAAAATGCGTTTTTGGCTTGTTCTAAACATTTGCCATCACCACGTACTGATTTTAAAATTTCATAAGTACCAATAGGCACAGGGCCATGTTTCATAGCGACATAACTATCACCACAAATAAATCGCCCATATTGTTCCAAATGTGCTTTATCAGCAAAGTACATCACTTTTGAGATACGGTGAAAAGTCGGCTCATTGACGTTTTGCACAATGTACAAAATCGCTTCTATAGCCTGTTCTTCATTAAAAACAAAGGGATATTTCATAATCACAGTTCACTCATGTGCTAATTTTGTGGAGTCAATACCCATTTTGTCAAATTAACCCTTGGTTTGCGCTTAACTAACGTTGGCTCTGGCAGACTTTTTTCAAGATATTGATTTAACCATTTACCCACCTGTTGTGGATTAATTTTTGAGGAGGCGCTTAAAAACTGGAGAGCATTATTTTCCACAAAGCGCTGCTTTGTACTCCAAAAGATAAATGGAGTGCAAAGCAACGCTTTGCAACTTATTTCACTTAAAAATCATCTTCGTCAGCACATAATTCTTTATATTCAGAATAATCCTGAAATTGCTGAACGACCACATTCTTCCCCTTTTCAACTAATAGTTCGTGAAAACTAGAAAAAGCATAATCATTCAAATTACTAACATATCCATGTTTAATTGGATTTGTCAGCAAATAATTCAATCGGATGAGATATTCCCTTTCGTTGCGTGGACAATAATCCCAATAATTCCACCAGATTGGCTTTTCACATTGGCTTACAGCACGGATTAATTTACCAGAATCACCATGAACCTTCTGTATTATTTTTGATAAATCTTTGCCTTTATGACTAATACCAAGAAGATGATAATGGTTATTTAAAATAACCCAATGATTTAGTTGCCAACCAAAAACTTGGAAATTTTCCCGAATGAGCTTTAAAAGCTTTTCTTTTAGAGCATCTTGAGCTAATAAAGGGCGTTTTTTGTAGATAGCACCAGTCAGGAAATACGGTGTATCATCAAAAAATGCGTGAATGGGTGTATGAGAATGACGTTTAAACATAACATAAATTATACTCAGCGATTTTGGCAAAGCGTTGCTTTGCACTCCAGCCAATTTTTGGAGTACAAAGCGTAGTGGCGCTTTGTACAGTTTGGCAAAGCGTTGCTTTGCACTCCAGCCAATTTTTGGAGTACAAAGCAAAGCGTAGCGGCGCTTTGTACATTTTTTGCGATGGGTAAGTAAATATTTTAGGAGATTTTAAGTAGGTATAAACAAACAGAATGGTAGTCGTGGCAAAAATACAACGAAATTTTAAAGAAGAGCAAATTTGCAATGTCAATTCGCTGTATTTATTTAACTAAAAACTCCGGAAAAGTCTATAATTATCCAGAGTTTTTAGTCAAAAAGAATAAACCTCAATCAATCAGGTTTATTTCATCTTTCCTGCAAAATACAGCCCAGCATTCCAATCATAAAGATATGTAACCAATTTAAAATGGTTCACACCTTGTGCTTCAGTCGTTTGAGTCCACGTCGTGCTGTTGGGTCCAGTAATCTTATACACAGCCTCTATAAACTTAGCCACTTTATCAGCGTTAAGCGCTAAGTTAGGAGAGACAAAGATAGTGGCCATCATTTGAGGCATATTCTTAACCTCAGTTGTTTGCCACGGATAGGTATTGGCTGCAAGATCACCTTTAACGTATGAACCAAACCCAGACTTAATTTCCGCAATCTTAATAGGCCAATCTTTAGGTTCACTACCATAGC
>CAYFOB010000689.1:0-2342 GCA_964344525.1 uncultured Thiomargarita sp. | reverse complement strand
AAAAATGGTGATAGAATTGTTGCAGCGGGTGTGTACGGTGAGTGTGGAGACGGTGAGGATTATTGGGGAAATGTCAAAATTATAACACAATCTTTTTAATGATAATCATGCTAGTCCAATTTATTGTTGACAATTTTATGTGTTTTGCCGAAGAAACTGTATTTTCTATGGTAGCCAGTGCAAAGCTTAAACAACATAAAAATCATTTGATTCAATTAACACCTGAAACAGATTTGCTACGTACCAGTGTTTTATACGGTGCGAACGCGCATGGTAAAACAAAATTGGTTGAAGCCATTGATTTTGCTAAACAGCTCATTGTTAATGGGATTCAAGGTACTAAGGCGATTCCGGTTACGCCATTTCGTCTTGATAAAATTTTGCGAACTCAGCCCAGTCGCTTTGAATTTGTCATTTTATATCAAAATATTCGTTATCATTATGGATTTATTATTAATAAACAACGAGTGCTTGAAGAATGGTTATTTGTGACGCCTAAAAAAAGAGAAGTGCGTTATTTCGAGCGTGTGACTTCAGAAGCTGGTAAAGTTACCATTGAATTAGGCGGTTCATTAGCGCGAAAAAATTCTAAGCAAAAACAGTTTCTTGAATTTGTTGCCCAAGGCACACGCCCTAATCAACTCTTTTTAACTGAAGCGTTAGAGCGGAATGTGGAAAAATTAAAGCCGCTTTATGAATGGTTTGAAGATGTTTTGCAGGTTATTCCAGCAATGCCTCATTATTTACCTTTGGAAATGAGAGCTAATAAAGAAAAACCTTTTATTACTTTTTTAAGCGATTTTTTAAAACAAGCTGATACGGGCATACATAGCATTAAAACGGTTGAAGAAGAATTTGATTACGATAAACATTTTCCAGGATTGCCAGAACAAATACGACTAGAAATAGAAAACGATATTCGTTCTGGCAGTACGATCATTATGTTCGGTGAAGGAACTTCTTATACCTTATGCACTAACGAATTGGGTGAACCTGTACTCATCCGTTTAGAAACATTACATTTTGGACGTGATGGGAGTGTTGTTTCTTTTGACTTTTCTAAAGAATCGGCGGGTACGCAACGACTGACGCATCTTTTGCCTATCTTGGTTGATTTACTTTCTGGTGAAAAAGTGTATATTATTGATGAATTGGATCGCAGTTTACATGTTTTATTACCCAAATTTTTTTTAGAAGCCTATCTAAGTGCTAATCAACATCGTAGTCAGCTTATTTTTACCACGCATGATACTCATTTATTAGATTTAAACCTATTACGTCAAGATGAAATTTGGTTTTTAGAAAAAGATGAATATGGTGTTTCACACCTTTATTCATTGGTTAACCTTAAAATAAATCCAGACTTAAATATTCAAAAGGGTTATCTTCAAGGGCGATTTGGTGGAATTCCTTTTGTTGGTGAGCAATTAGGTTGGAAATAAAATATGGCACTAACGCAGAGAAAAAAGCGTCCTATTGATCGCAATTTAAAATTTTTGGGAGATACACGCTTATTGATTATTGCAACAGAAGGTAGAATCACAGAAAAACAGTATTTTGCCCAGTTTCGTAATAGGCGTGTCCAAGTTAAAGTAATCCCAACCGGCGAAGATAATAAATCTTCGCCAGAGTATGTTTTGGAAAGATTAAAACATTTTCGTCAAGAATACCAATTAGAAGCTAATGATGAACTTTGGTTGATGATTGATGTAGACAAATGGCAGGATAAAAAACTCAGTTCAGTGACTAAAGAAGCGAAAGCCAGTGGTTTTAAATTGGCTATCAGTAATCCTTGTTTTGAAATTTGGTTACTTTGCCATTATATTTTGCCTTCTCATAAAACGGCATATTGCAAAGAAATCACGGAACAATTAAGTAAGGAATTAAAAAAGGTTCATAACTGTGGCTATAATAAAGCCAAACTAAATACTGACCATTTTAAGCCTTATGTTAAGCAAGCTGTACAAAATGCCAAACAATTGGATAATAATCCGAGTACAAGATGGCCAAATCAACTTGGAACCCACGTTTATAAAGTTGTTGAGCAATTAATCGAAGGTAAACTATGTCCCAACTCCTCATCCAAACCTACCACACTGAAATAGAAAAGCTCATCCAATACGGCGGCTCGCGCAAAGAAACGTCTATTCGTAGTGCTTTTCAAAAGCTCCTAGAAGCCTACTGCGCCACCAAAAATTTCATTTTAGTCCCAGAACTAGACTATCGCACCAAACACGACACCACCGTTTATCCCGATGGCACAATTAAAGATGCCTTGCGCTTGCCCTGGGGCTATTGGGAAAGCAAAGATCAATTTGATAATTTAGATCAAGAGATTGAGA
>CAYFOB010000688.1:805-2357 GCA_964344525.1 uncultured Thiomargarita sp. | reverse complement strand
CTTTTTGAAAATGCCGCTCGATGCAATTGACGCGCCCGACGATGTTATTCCAGCGTCCTGGCATAAATTGGCGGTGATGTTCGCGCCACCAGTTTTCGTCACGTTGTGGCTTCGATCCACCTTTAGCCCATTCTTCAACGATAAATTCGACCTTGTAGCCGAACTCGTCCGACAACCAAATGGCAAATCTAACAGCTAAGCGAGGATGGACCCAAGTGCCTTGTTGGAAATCCTTGGAATCCCCACCTTTTACAACGATAGTCAAACCCGATACAGGAATTCCTGTAACGGTTGATAAATGTTGAATTGATTCTTGGGTACGCTTGTTATTCAACCAATTGCGTGGATCACGACGAATGCCGGACTGTTTTTTATAAGCCGAGGCTAATGCCGTGATATTGAGATACCCATCATTAGTCCGTTGTGGCACCGGTACGCCAGCAAGCTTGTGCGTCAAATATTCGTTGCTCATGCCGCACCTCCCATCACCGTATTGCCAGCCAAGTAGCCTTCGATCAAACCTAACAATTCAGAAAAGGCGTCGCAGTAGTAATGTGGCGCCGTCTCACGTTGGTTGTTGTGGTTGACCACATTTTTGCCGTACTTCAGGCCTTGCTCTGTCAGGCATTTATTCTGCCTGGCACTTTTGTTGATTCACGAGATTTGGTTTCCAGGATGCCAAGCTCAAGCAAAATCTTGTTGGCTTTCGCGGCTGATAGTCCAACATTGTGCTCCTTCAAAAGCATGGTTAAGGCCTGAGTTGGTCTACTTTCGGTATAATCTGGCAAGAAAGTGGTTGACAACTGATGTTCCGAGCCAATTTGATACAGCATCTTCAGTTTGCTGTCGTCGCTCATTCGTAGCATCTCAGCCGCCGCCTTGGCAAGGGTTATTTCGCCATCGAGACGTGCTGGGGTCGGCGTTGTAACAGGTTGCGCCAACTCCACGCGCCCTGTTGTCAGCAACTCAACTACCCATTCACTCACCAAAACGGCAAATTCAGGTGAGCACCACTGGGCGAGATTAACCGCTACTCTGGGGTGTACCCATGTGCCCTGTTTATCAGGTGCGCCGCCTTGGATTGTTTCTATAAGCCCTTGATTTTGTTCCGTTGTGGGAATCTGCACGACGGGAATTTTGGTATCTAAGCTAAGTGCATCAAGAAACTCTTGCACATTATCCAAACGACGATAGTCTGGCCAACGCTTGCCGACTGCTTTGCACATATCACTGGCGTTAAGATAACCATCACTTTTGCGCTGTTTTATCTTTTTGCCATTGAAATTTCTTTCAATAGTCGATATATCTGACATGTTGTACTTACCTATATAGGCTTCCCTTTACAGGGAAATTGATAGAAGGCACGGTTGTCAGCCGTGCCAGTAAATAGAGGGCGATTACCAGAAAGTTTTAGCGGACTTTGGTAATTGCTCTCACCATCAATAATCCTCGCGTGCCAACAAATCAGCCTCCTCTTCAGCCCTCATGCGAGATGCCTTTTGCATGAACTCTTTGAAACGCGGGCTATCTTGCATTGCCCACTTCAAAGCTT
>CAYFOB010000688.1:0-757 GCA_964344525.1 uncultured Thiomargarita sp. | reverse complement strand
GTCGCAATAGTCGCCAATCAGACCAGAGAGTTCGTGAGTCGCCAAAATTTCATCAATTTGGCCTTCAATAAACTCCTCGCGGTCCTCATGCCAACCCTGTGAATGCCCATCACCATCAATCTGACGTGCGTGTACATTAACGCGAACGCTATTCGGGCGTAGTGTGGTTTTCATGGTTTATCTCCATGTAGCTAATTAAATTGTAAAAGAGCGTGGTAGTAACACCCTCAATGCGCCGTTCGGGCTGCGATGAGTGGTGTTGCTACTAAGTATAGCAAGTAAAAATTATTTGTCAACACTTGTAGAATATATTTATGTAAAAAATATATAACAGCTTGCACGACTACAATATAAGGCCTACTATTTTAGTTTTCAACACCCAAAGAAGATTATTTTTGTATATACTGTAATAAATTTGGAAAATCAACTAAATTATGGCGACCGCTTTTTTTATAATTTACACTACCTTGCCTTATTAAGTAATTTATATGTTGGGGGGTGTATTTGGTTTTTTGTGCGGCTATCCGTATTGGTATATATATGTCATCACCCACAGCAAATTGCCCCCCGTTTTTTTTATTTTCCACATGCTCACACAAACTACGTGCATCAACCCATGAAGATTTACCACCTTTCCCCCTAGTTGGTGAACGATACCCTGCCACCTGCCCATTCTCTAATAATTTATAAAGCCTCGCCCTTGACAACCCAAAGCGCTCGGATGCCTGCTTAATAGTTAGCTTTTCCATGTTGGTCT
>CAYFOB010000687.1:0-2365 GCA_964344525.1 uncultured Thiomargarita sp. | reverse complement strand
AAAATATCATAATATTCTAATTAACTAACTTGAACATCGAGTTAATATAATCAATCACAATCGGCGTCGGATTGGATTCATACTCGCGACGATCCTCTGGAATGGCCTCTAACATACTATATCCATCGCCGCCTGTTGCGATATAACTGTTAGTAACCACCGTATACATCCCATCTGGATCAAGAGGCATCCCACCAATTTCGACACGGCGGACTCCACTATTAGGGTCTAAGGTAAAAGTCACACCAGAGACTTGTAAAAAACCACCCTTTCCGACTTGGCTTGCGTTGTAATCTAGTACTTGCTTCAATTCTCGTCCCGTTAATTTCAGTCTATGGGTTCGATTGGTTGGAAAAGGTAATACGCCCATGATGTCTCCCATCGTAACATGCCCTTTAGGTAAAGAGGCTCTGATCCCACCACTGTTATAAATGGCAACATCAGCCAAAAAATGCGCTTTTAAAATATCATTGACAAAATCACCTAAATTGGTTTCTTGGCGTCTAATTGTTGCCTTTGTACCTTCCAATAAACAATCATTTGTGGCGATAATTCTGCCAGCTTGCCGTTCCAGTTCGCTTTTCTTCACTTGAAGATAGCTTGTGATTTCTGGATCAGGGGTGACCGTTTCATCAAGGGGTATCAGTTCAGCGTGAAAGCTGGGTTTACCGTTCCACAAGGTGACTTCCAGATAACCTAAATATTGTCCCTCAGCACCTGCTTGCACAATGCACGTTTTTTCTACCTTTTCATCACAACCATTAATGGCAGTGTGAGAATCTCCACCGATGATAACGTCAATCCCGTCAACTTCTTTAGCCAACTTTCTATCAGTATTAAGTCCAAGGTGGGTGACTAACACCACTAAATCAACTCCTTGACTTTTAAAATGAGAGACAATCTCTTTCGCTTTTTCAATTTCGTCTTCAACATGACCTTCTTTTAAGAACGCAGGATCCGCCTTGGGCATGTCGAGAGAAAAATCTTGAGCGGAGATTAAACC
Source organism: uncultured Thiomargarita sp. (assembly GCA_964344525.1). Taxonomy (GTDB): domain Bacteria; phylum Pseudomonadota; class Gammaproteobacteria; order Beggiatoales; family Beggiatoaceae; genus CAYFOB01. The sequence continues at coordinate 1,362 of CAYFOB010000687.1, read as the reverse complement.
CGCAACGCCCATCGAGATGCCGTTGACTTTCAAAATCTGTGCTTGACCCACTGATTGATTTCTGATTTTGTAATTCGCCGTCAAATGGGGCGCTTTAATGGAACGAATCAGTTTCAGCAAATTGTCAGGACCAAAGTCAATTTCATGATTGCCCATGGTGTAAAATGATAAGCCCATTCTATTGAAGATTTCCGCTTCAATAGCGCCTTGAGAAGCATTTGATAACAAAGAACCTTGGATAAAATCTCCTGCATTGACGAAATAAGTGGGAATCTTGTGGTGTTGACCCGCCGCTCGCACCTGTTTAACCATCGTTGCCATCCGAGCAATGCCATGAACTTCAACTTTGTATTTATTCCCCTCCTTATCACGCCTTTTTTCCTTGGTGGGTTCCAAGGCACCATGGAAGTCGTTGAAATATACAAACGCCAATTTTTGGTAAGCCCCATGGCCATCCGGCGCGTTGGGAATTGTCAGCCTTTGACCCACTTGTATGTGGTTGGCCGTTTTGAGCAAGTTAGCCCTTTGAATGTCTTTCCATTTATGGGGATCTTTGTAAATTTTACGCGCGATCTTCCACAAGGTATCTCCGCGCTTGACTACATAGTAATCCTGTGCCCAGAGAAAACTGGGTAACAGGAGAATTATTAAAAGCACCAAGTAAGGTTTTTTCATATCGTTAGTCTCATTGAATGGGAATAAAATCAATCATGTCAGTCAGATTTAATGTCCCTGCATAGTCTTTAGGATTGCAAGTTTTCTCAGTGTGATCAAGATATTTCACACGATTATCAGAAAGAAAATAAACTTGTTTCTCATCCCTAGAAAATACAGGAAACTTAATGCTAATCTGACAGGGTATTTCAACAATTTCTCCTTTTTGGAAGTCAGACATCACCAACAATGTTGATTCTTTTGGCACATGGCTAAACGCAAAAAGAAGAGCCTGAGTGTTCGTCGCTGGATTCAAAAATTCCATTTGTTGCGCATAGTTTGTCAACAATTGAAATTGTTCATCATTTGGACGATCAGGTTGATATAACACCACTTCCGTATGATTTGAAGTCACTTCTTTTCCTAAGAAAACAATGTTTTCACTATCTCCTAAGAAAGCGGGCCTTTGAATTTGGGCAATTTCGTTGTGTGATAGTAAAATGGGAATTCGATTTAGCTGATTATCGTTTAGATTCATAATCTCCAGTGAAACAGAATCAATGGGAATATAAACGATTTTTTGACCATCAGGCGAAATGGCAGGCATTTTTCCGGAATCTTTGCATTCATTGATAATTGCTCTCGTTTCTAAGTTGACTAGTGCAGGATGGCGGAAATTTCCAGGCCACCTACACTCGAAGCAGAGCT
>CAYFOB010000686.1:0-2368 GCA_964344525.1 uncultured Thiomargarita sp. | reverse complement strand
ATCATGGGCAACCCCGCAAATGGATATAATATACCCATTGCGACTGGCACAAGTAACACATTATAGCCAAATGCCCAAAAAAGATTTTGTTTAATTGTCCGCATGGTGGCACGGCTCAAGGCAATCGCTTGGGAGACGGCGCGTAAATCGCCTCGTATCAGGGTGACACTGGCGGTTTCCATGGCAACATCTGTTCCAGTGCCAATCGCAATACCAACATCTGCTTGCGCTAAAGCGGGGGCATCATTGATGCCATCTCCAACCATAGCAACCAATCCTGGCTGTTCATTCTGCAACTTTTTGATTTCATTGCTTTTACCATCAGGTCGCACGCCTGCTAACACACGATCAATGCCAACTTCTTTGGCAATAGCTTCAGCCGTCGCTTGGTTGTCACCTGTTAACATGATGACTTGTAAACCTAAACGATGCATTTCTGCTACAGCCTCCTTTGCAGTAGTTTTTACCGTATCAGCAACCGCTATTAAACCAACAAGTTGATTGTCAACAACAACTTCTATCACCGTTTTAGCTTTTAGGCGAGATTGAAGAATGGCAATTTCTGCGGTTTGACTTTTTAACTGACCTAATGCCACTCGCCGATTTTCCACCGTCGCCAAAATACCTTCTCCACTTATCGCTTTAAATTGTTGCGGTTCTGCCAATGATAAGCCCCGTTTGATTGCAGATTGAACAATAGCTTCGCCAAGAGGGTGTTCACTCCCACGTTCCGCAGAAGCGGCTAAACGTAAAATTTCGTTTTCAGTGGATTGCACTACAATGATATCTGTGACGGTGGGCTGCCCGGTGGTGATTGTGCCTGTTTTGTCTAAAACAATGACTTTGAGTTTGTGGGCTTGTTCCAAGGCTTCACTATTTTTAAATAATATACCCTGTTCTGCCCCCTTGCCGGTGCCCACCATAATCGCAGTAGGTGTTGCCAACCCTAATGCGCAAGGGCAAGCAATCACTAAAACCGCTACCATTCTAATCATCCCTTCTGTAAAGCCCACGCCAAACCACCAAACGAACAGCGTCAAAAGGGCGATAACAATGATGGTAGGAACAAAAACATTGGACACTTTATCAGCTAAATGTTGAATGGGCGCTTTACTACCTTGAGCTTCTTGGACTAGGCGAATAATTTGTGCCAGTGCGGTTTCAGCCCCCACTTTGGTGGCTTTAATTTTGAGTAAGCCTTGTTTATTGAGTGTTGCACCAATCACAGTGTCACCCTTTTGTTTGTGAACAGGTAAACTTTCACCGGTGAGCATACTTTCATCGGCGGTTGACTCTCCTTCAATCACTTTTCCATCAACGGGCATTTTTTCACCGGGGCGGACAATAATCACATCACCAACAATAACAGATTCAATGGCAATATCGCTTTCCACGCCATCACGTATCACCTTAGCCGTTTTAGGTTTCAATCCCATTAATTTTTTAATAGCAATACTGGTTTGACTTTTTGCGCTCGCTTCTAACAATTTACCCAATTTGATGAGGGTGATAATCATCGCTGCTGTTTCAAAATAAACATGCTCACCAAATGTTGGATTAAGCAAAACGGTTAAACTGTAAAAAAAGGCAACAGATGAACCCATTGCAACCAACACATCCATATTGGCGGAACCGTTTTTGAGTGATTTCCATGAACCAACATAATAATCCCAACCAACATAGAATTGCACCGGTAGCGTCATCATCAACATAAGCCAATTAACATATTCCGCCTGTGCCCAGTCACCGAGCAAGCCAAAATCTCGACTCATGCTGAGCAAAAAAATGGGCAATGTAAAAGCAACACCAATCCAAAATTTGCGCGTTTGATCAATCACTTCAGTGGCGCAACTCGCTTGTTCAAGCGCCACACCGTAGCCCCCCCGTTTGATAGCAGCCACAATATTGGCGGGAGTGATTTGATGCGGAAGATATTCAATTGTCCCTTTTTCAGTCGCAAAATTGACATTAGCCGCAACAACACCGGGCGTTTTTTTGAGTAATGTTCGCTCTACGGTACGAACACAATTAGCACAAGTCATCCCGGTGATAGCTAGCTCAATCTTTGCAGTTGGTACGCCATAGCCAACCGATTTAATTTTGTCAATAATATCTTTATCTTTCAATAATTTTGAATCAAAAGTACAAATCGCATTTTCTGCGGCGTAGTTGACATTGATTTGAACCATACCTTTGAGTTTTTTAAGAGTGCGTTCAACGGTGTTTGAACAATTGGCGCAAGTCATTCCGGTGATGGGTAAGGTGATTTTTTTTTCAGGCATAATTTTTTTGTGGTATTTTAATTGCAAAAACTATAAGAGGCTGTTTTGGAAAAAAATGAGAGAAGACTCTTTACCTTTTCAGAAAA
>CAYFOB010000685.1:0-2375 GCA_964344525.1 uncultured Thiomargarita sp. | reverse complement strand
CTGGCAACAACAGTGTGAGCGAAGTCACCACAATTATTCCAAAAGCTGATTTGTCAATAAGCTTGGTGGATTCTGGTGATCCGGTTTTGGTTGATGCTGGTTTTAGCTATGTCTTGAGTGTCAACAATGCGGGTACTTATGCTGCCTCAAATGTCCAAGTTGAAAATACCTTACCTGGTGGTGTGAGTTTTGTCAGTGCCAGTGGGACGGATTGGACATGTAGTGAATCTGGCGGCATTGTGACATGCGAGTTGGCTAATTTGGGTATTGGCGACGCCAATCCAATCACGATTAATGTCACCGCACCGTCCGTAGCAGGAGATATCACAAACGAGGCAACAGTCACATCGAGCACCGCTGATCCTGTACCTGGCAACAACAGTGTGAGTGAAGTCACCACAATCATTCCAAAAGCCGATTTGTCATTGACTTTGGTGGATTCTGGTGATCCGATTTTGGTTGATGCTGGCTTTAGCTACGTCTTGACTGTCAATAATGCTGGTACTTATGCTGCCTCAAACGTGCATGTTGAAAATACCTTGCCTAGTGGTGTGAGCTTTGTTAGTGCCAGTGGGACGAATTGGACATGTGATGAGTCTGGTGGTGTCGTATCTTGTGTATTACCTAATTTAGGTATTGGCGATGCCAATCCAATTACAATTAACGTCACCGCACCGTCTGTAGCAGGAGATATCACAAATGAGGCAACAGTCACATCGAGCACCGCTGATCCTGTACTTGGCAACAACAGCGTGAGCGAAGTCACCACGATCATTCCAAAAGCTGATTTGTCAATAAAAATGGCCTAGAAATTAAGGGGTATGGTTACCATCCTGATTCTGTATGGATGACTAATCCATTGTTTCAGAAAGTTGGTGGGAGTTATTTTTGGTATCAGAATGATCATCTTGGTACGCCACAAAAATTGGTTGATAGCCAAGGAAATGTGGTTTGGAAAATTATTTCTGGGGCTTTTGGTCAGTCACAAATTGAAGTAGCATTTGTAGAAAATCACTTGCGTTTTCCAGGGCAGTATTTTGATCAAGAGAGCAAGTTACATTACAATTATTTTAGGTATTATGATCCTAATATTAATCGATATATTGGGTATGACCCAATTGGGTTAACAGGAGGAATAAATACATATATCTACGCCTCAAATAATTCAGTTTCCTTTATGGATCCTCTTGGTCTTGCTTATAGCCCAACAGGAGAACATGGTTGTCCTTATCGACCAGGAATGCCTTGGTCTGATGAATCATGTGATCAATTGCAACTATTTATAGATACTCAGCGTAGTATTTTGAAGCTTTTTCAGGATGCGGTAAGTGGTAACGATAAACCTTTGATAAATGCTTGGAAATCTGGAAAAGTAGAAGAAACTGCCAATATTTTGATGTATGGATGTTTTCTAAATTTGGCTCATATTCCTGGTGCGGTAGACGTCTGTCTTGCACATGAGGCAAAACATTGGACTCATATTGTGGAAATCACAAGATTGATATTTGATGGGGATATAGACGCATATCGAGAGGGTAAACGCAGAATGGAAATAGAAGCTTATCAAGCTGGAATAAAAGAAGGTGAACGAATATATGAAAAACACTGCGAAGAAAATTCTTGTAAACCACCACAGCGTTGATATGAAATAACCCAAGTTGCTACCTACAAACCTACGTGTCGATGTGACAAATAAGGTAGGTTAGCCGTTTTTAATCTGTGGCTAGTGCAGGAGAGCAGAAATTCCAGGCCACCCACAAGATGATAGTTAACTAAGTACTGAACCATAAGTTTTCTGGTATATTGGAGTCCAAAATTTATTTTGGAAGTGGCCTTTCCCAAAATAAATTTTGGACTCCAAAAAACCGGAAAATTTGTGCTTCACTACTTATTAACCGTTAACTATCAACTCACTCGTTAGTGGCCTGGAAGCATAAGGTATGCAGGAGGTTTTTATCAATGTGGATAAAATTGTGGTCATGGTGTCTTAGCTTTCTTTATGTTTTAATCTTGTATGCATATGGATTTAAAGCAAGTAATAATATCAGGGAATTTTTTGATGAAGTATCATTAGTTATTTTCAAACCCACCCATTATCTTTTTGATGTTCATTGGAGTGTGCTTTTAATCATGGTTTTTGTTGGTACTTTGTCTTTGATTTATAAGGATTGGATTTGTTCAAAACATGTTGCTATTGTGATTAATTGGATTGTAACAATTGTTATTATTATAATACCTATTATATATGCAAGTATTTTTTTAAACCTACATCTTCCACCCTAAACTTTGGCACTGGGGTCGTGAGTGGGATTGTTTCAAATCAATGAATTACGTCATTTTATCAATTTAATTGATTTATGCATAAAAAATTATGA
>CAYFOB010000684.1:0-2390 GCA_964344525.1 uncultured Thiomargarita sp. | reverse complement strand
CTTTCTCGTTTTCTGAAAAAGACTTTTCATTTTTTCCAAAACAGCCTCTTAAGCTTTTGTGGACAACAATTGCTGGTTACTCGTTTTCGTGATTGCAACGTTCAAGATGTGCAAACTTGGCGTATTGTCATTGATAATTTGCCTGGTTATCCTCATGATGGTTTTGTTCAAGAGCACCGTTTTTGGTTGACAACGACGAATGGCTATTTGTTGGCTTATGCGTTGGATGCAAGCTGTGTCACCAATAAATGTTTAATGCAATTAGAATTATTTGATCGTTTTGGATTCAGTGGTTGGTGTCGGGGATTATTGGTGATGGAAGACTATTTTATCGTTGCATTGACTCGTATTTATGAACAGAAAATTGTCCGCTGGTGTGACAGAGCAACAGAACCAACAGAAACGGCGATTTTTATGATTCGACGACAAGATTTGAGTCTTTGTGCGAAAGTCAACTTACAAGCTGTTTCTCCACAACCCAAGATTTTTTCATTATTGCCTTGGTTATGCTCATCATTTTGATGTATCACCGAGTTTGTGAGCGTCATCCAGATACGACTTGCTATTTTGCTCGTGGTACCGCTGTCACACCACAAACATTTCATGCTCAAATTCAAGCATTATCAAAACGAGTCAAATTTGTCACTTTAAGTCAAGGCATGGCACTCTTACAAGAAATGCCATCCCAAACCCTTTGTGCCATCACTTTTGATGATGGCTATCGAGATGTTTTAGAATACCAAGTCACTGATTATCCATTAACATTATTTCCAGTTGCCCGTCATCTCGCAGATAGCCATTCACTCATTTTTATTGATCATTATTATGCTTTATTGCACAGAGCTCAAAAGCGTCATGGTATTCTGGATATTGATGGCCACCTTGAATGGTGGATAAAAGGCACGGTGAAGGAATCTTTACAACAAGCTACACCTGAACAACGCCATACTCGTTTGCAACAATTGACAGAAATCTTACAAGTTTCACACCTTCCCACACCACAACAACTCTATTTATCGCAATCTGAGCTAACTCAACTCTCCAAACAGGGACACGAAATTGGCGGGCATGGTGCGACTCATCAAAGACTCACAACACTTTCTGAATCCGAATTACAAACAGAATTAAGAGAAAGTTATCACTTAGTGGAACAATTTCGAGGCGCAATGAGTAAATCTTTTTGCTATCCAGATGGACGATATAATCAACATATCAGTGATGCGGTTAAAAAAAATGGTTTTGATTATGCTTGTACTGTAATGCAAGGAAACACTCAAGCGGATACCCCTTTTTTTCAATTGCCACGTATTTTTATGAGAGATGTGCATTGGGGTAGTTGATTGCTTCAATTGACAAGATACCGCATAATAAATAAGGCGTACCCACGCCATCCATAACTCCACCGACAAGCATCCCTGCTAATAGATAATCCCTGTAATGTTTGCCCTTCTTCCTATAGGAAAATTTTTTCCGCTTAGTGACTTTTTTTTCCTATATAAAAAACCTAGTGCCGGAGGGCGGAAATTTCCAGGCCACTCGAAGCGGAGCTTCGGGGCATGCATTCCCAAGCGGGAGCTTGGGAACGAGAAAACCTATTTATTCTCGTTCCCAAGCTCCTGCTTGGGAATGCATTCATCGAAGCTCTGCTTCGAGTGTAGGTGGCCTGGAAATTTCCGCCATCCTGCACTAGCTAATATTAAATAACTGATTTATATATATAAAATATATGGCATTAAATATGCTTTATTAGCCTTGAATTAGGAGGAACTGACATGGCACTTTTACATTATCAAAACATAGAACCCAATATTCATCGTCCCGACATGCTCATAAATATGACAGTACGTGGATTAAGGGATTTTTATACTTATTTAGATCATACCAAGAAATATCTGGAAAGTGATGCGGCAGTATTACGGTTAGCTTGGAAACTCAGCTCATCAGAAAATGGTTGTTGGATAGAACTAATCGAAGCCGAAGATCGTCCTGATGAACCTGAGACGACTTTTCAAGCATTTTTGGATGATAGCACTTCTAGCGTTTATCAGGCAGAGGCGGCACAAAGCTGGACTTTTCCTCAAAAGGAGCAAATTTCCATCTTGGATCGTGATCTGGAAACTAACCAATTGTTACTAGAAAAACAGCCAGATAAACCAATGTTGTTGCTAAAACCCAACACTTATCCGTTACAAAAGCAAATGGAAGCGATTCGCCGTCTGCAAGATTCCCCTTTGCCAGAACACCGTCCTTTGTTAAAGCTGATGGAAAGTACGGATCATGTTCAATGGCCAAACCTGCCAAACGATTGGCGGGAAGATTGGAAATTGCTCACAGATTCCAGCCGCCCGGGTACTGACAAGCAACGTGATTTTGTGAACATCGCGTTAAAC
>CAYFOB010000683.1:0-2409 GCA_964344525.1 uncultured Thiomargarita sp. | reverse complement strand
AAAAATAGTCCAAAAAACTTTGACGATCTGTATAAACTTCTTCGGGCACGAGAGTCTCGATAGCCCAGTTGGGTTGAATCATATTTTTTTGATAATCAATTTAATTAAAATTGGGGCAATTTTCTCAAATATTCTATCATGCCTGTAGGCAAACAAATAACTTCAAAACCAAACTGGCAGGTTTGTTTTGGCGAAAGTTGACTTGTGACCCTCTTGCAAAACTTTCCAAAAACTTGGAGAGCTAACCGAAAAACAGCAACAGCTCATAACCGTTTTAGAAATAATTCGAATAGAAGAACATATTCCAAGTTATTTCGCTCCTCCAGGTAGTCCCTTGAGTGACCGAGTAGCCGTCGCCAGAGCTTTTGTTGCTAAGAACCTGTTCAAAATCTTTTTAGAAGAAGAGAAAGAAAAGCAAGAACTACCATTTGAAGAGAATTATCAAGCTTCCGTTCACAATTTTTCCTTGCGTCTTCGACATTTTTCTAACCAAGCGAAAGAACGTTCAACTACCCATCTTTTTGGAATAACTTTAAAAGTATGAAGTTCATTTCTTTTAGCAATTTCTACTGAAGCATCAAAAATAGCTTTAACTTCATTAGCAAAATTTTCCCCAGTATATCCACCATCAGCTAAGACATTAATAACTCTTGAAAGGGAAGAAGAATTATTATTCCAGAGCACCTTCACGATCATCAACATTAGCGGTGGTAACATGAATAGCATGAGGTAAACCCTGAGAGCCTGTTCAAAATCTTTTAAAGATGTTAATTTATCATGAGGGGATAAAATCAGTCAAATTTGTAAATCTCTGTAGAGAAATCGATGTTTAGGAACGTGCATGAAATAATTTAGGATACGAAAAACCAGACCTGGCAGGTTAAAACCAAAACCTGCCAGGTCAAAATTCAATTATGTTTTTGACCTACCAGGTTTGGTTTTAACCTGGCAGCGCGTGTAGGGTGGAATTGCTACGCGTCATCCACCACGGCGAAATTGGTGGATGGTGCTATCGCTTATCCACCCTACGCTTGCTATTAAATTACTCAAGTAATTCAATCGATGCACTTATCAAATTTAACTCGAAAAGCAAGCGTAGGGGTCCATTGGTTCCGCAAAGGAGCCATTATGACTACACAGGTGCTACGCTCATGTGGATTTTGCTGTGCGAAAAAGCCCTACACGCGCTCACTCGGTGGCTACGTTAAAAATCAAGACAGTATCTACGTGGGGTGGTGAAAAAGAGGTTGATTAGCTCGTTAAAACTTGATCCTATTTTTATTTCTGATTTTTAATCCCTTTAAAATCAATGATTTATAAAGTAGGAATAAAAATGGGATCAATTTGAGATAGCCATTGAAACCTTATTTTCACCACCCCAGTATCTACGCTTGCTAAAATCATGATTCAGTGCTTGGGTGCAACAATAAAAGGCAACGATGGGCGCTGAATTTCAAAAGGATCTATTTTATGACACTCAAATAAGTGTTCAAAATACTCAATTCCATATTGACAAAAAAGTTCGTATTCTTCTTGGGAAATCAAAAATGCTAGATACATTTTTCCCAGACTTTTTGTTTTGGCACAGTCTACTGTTTCAAATTCGACTGGAAAAGCATAAGGTTGGGTGAAATAAAGGGCTACCTTGCTAAATTTTTTATGAAATGTTAAATTAAATTTTTTAATGCCCGCAACAGCAATCCCATAATCAAGTGGTATATGGTTTGTTACCATAGAAAACAACATACTTGATAATATTTCAGGAATATCATTCCAACCTTTATTGGCCACAAGCACCACTTCACCTATTGTTCCCAATTCTCTTGTATAGTGGCTTAAACCAAATGAACAGAAAGTACGGCACTTTTCAAAAATTCCATCATAGGAAAAAATTTGAATAGACCAACTTAAAGCGTCATATCTAAAAATATTTACGCTGCTTTTTTCTGTACCTAACCATTTTTTAAAATGATCAAAGTAACACTCACCCCAACAGTTTTTTTCTATCATTTCTGATATGGTCCTTTTATACCTTCCCATTGATGGCTTTGATTACACTCAGGACATTGAACACGTAAATCACGATTGTATTCATCTAAGACTTCTTTTCGAGTAGGAGGTTTTGGGCACGATTTCATTTTTTCTACTCGTTTTGCCCAAGTTTCAGGATAATGATCAAGATCAAATCCGCGTCGTGTGCGCTTTCCTACTGTTATAAAATCTGGAATTATAGAGCCGCATGTAGGGCAAATCCTATTTCCGCTAGAATCTGTGGCAGCAGCTATGGCATCTTCTGTTGGATCTTTTCTAAAAGAACCACGTTCATATAGCCCCTTAGATTTACGTTTACGCTTAGTACGTTTAGCAGTTTTAGATTTGCCTGTAGCAGCATTATGCACCAACACCCCA
>CAYFOB010000682.1:1996-2418 GCA_964344525.1 uncultured Thiomargarita sp. | reverse complement strand
CAATCAAAACTTTAATATCTGATGTTACGCACGCCTTCGCTAAGTAACCAGAACGAAAGTGCGTACATCAATTAATATTTCATAGAAAGTAAATTGCCTATTGTCAAATGTAGCGGCAATTCGGGCTCTCGTGGTAAACCTAATTCTTCACGATGTTTTAAGGCGGGTTCACATTGCACAGGTATCCATAAATAACCCTCTGTTTCTTGAATATTTGGTTCATATTGAAATTCAATTTTTTGTGCCTGAAGCTTTTCCCAATTTGTTTTTATTGGCGGTTCTTCATCACGAATAACAGAAATATGTGAACCCCATAATGGTACTTGAACTTTTTTGGTCCCATAGGTTTCTATTTTAAATTGGTAACGCAAATATCGCCCTAATTCAGGATCACATTCAATAATCAACCACCATTTTGTGGT
>CAYFOB010000682.1:748-1986 GCA_964344525.1 uncultured Thiomargarita sp. | reverse complement strand
CCATCTCGACGAATCAATTTGCCATGTTTATTTAGGGGTGGGCTATAGCGAAAAATGCCCGTTGATAGAAATTTCATATTTTTAAAAAAGGATAAGTCTTGCGCCACCCAGGAGTTGGGGTAAAAGTTGCTGCGCGGAAAGAAAAAAGGGGGTCTCCTGGCATGTTAGGTTATACTGCGCAGTGATATAAACCTAACAATTTTTTCTAAACGCCTGTTTGCCCTATACCTAGCGCATAAAATAACAGCATTCAAATATTAATTTTTTTTATTTTTCCATATTTAAAATAAAACTTGGGCGATTGTCATTTAGATAATTATATTATAATATTTGTGGTTTCTATAACTTCAGCAACCGACATAATGGTATCGGAAAGGTAGAAACAACAAGATTACTTTTATTTAACCACTCAGGAGAGCAAATGTTATGGCATATGAAATAAATGGCAAAACGATTGAGACTGACGCAAATGGTTACTTGGTCAATTTGGAAGATTGGAATGAAGATGTGGCTAACTTTATTGCTGCCGAAGAAAAGATTGAGGCATTGACTGAGCGCCATTGGGATGTCATCAACTACCTGCGTGATGAATACATCAACCATGGTGGCAACCAACCGAACATGCGGAACATGACCAAGGCGATGCAAAAAGTTTGGGGCGACAAGAAAGTTGATACCAAGGCAATTTATGACTTGTTCCCTGGTGGTCCATCCAAACAAGCGGGTAAAATTGGTGGCTTGCCAGAAAGTAGACGCAAGGGTGGTTACTAGGCGCGTGTTTTAGCAGTCTCATATCACCAGCCAACATGTGAAAATAGCTCTTAGGGGCGCTGCGCCAGAGCTAATTATAGACTTGTTCGTCAATAAAAAGTCAAAACCATACCTGGAGGTCAAGCCCTGTATTGCCAGGTCTGGTTTTGACTTTTTATTTTTGGACAATAGACTTGTCGGTAAACAATGAATATTAAAGATTTCTTTTCTAATCAATTGAGTGCTAATAAACCAGTTATTCCAAACCAAGATTCGTCACTCGTCGCTCTAACTCCTATTGGCACACAGTTGGAAAAAATTCGTGTCGCTTTGAAAGAGATTAGTCAATGGCAAAGGGTGCGGTTGGGTGCGCCTTTGGCCTTAGCTAAAGTAGAGGCTTTTGAACAACGTAATCAGGTGCGTCTCCCAGAAGATTTTCGACATTTTGTGACTGAGATTGGTAATGGTGGCGACGGGCCTGCTTTTCA
>CAYFOB010000682.1:0-734 GCA_964344525.1 uncultured Thiomargarita sp. | reverse complement strand
TGGTTGGCCTGCATTTGATCCAGATGCGTCGTGGTTAAATTCTCCAGAACATTGGTCGCGTCCTTTTGTTCATCCTCGCTTGGTTAGAGAGTTGGCGGAGTCAGAGGTGGATTTAGGTGTCGATTCGGCTTCTGTGGCACAAATGGATGAGTGGGAACGGATGGATTGGGAAGAGGAGCGGGAGCATGCTATTGATTTAATTGTTGAACAATATAGTCTTGGCTATATTGAGGTGGGGAATCATGGTTGCGGTATTTTCGACTTTTTAGTGGTTATTGGCGATGAACGAGGGCATATTTGGTGGTCTGATGACCTTTGTCGACAATTGCCCACTCCAGCACCAAACCATTCTCCCAAAATCACTTATACGAATCAAACCGCTGATCGTTTAGCCAGAGAAACTTGGCGAAATGAGTTACTAGCGGCTGACTACAGTTATCGCATCAATTTTGTTGATTATTATGGGAATTGGATTGAGGAAATTTTGTCCCGTCAGTCCCACAAATAGGAATTTATGTCTACCCAACAAACCCTAGTAGAACGCTTTGAAACCCAACAAGACACCTACAAACAACCCCACTACAACGAAGCTCAAACTCGCCAAGACTTCATCAACCCCTTTTTCAAAGCCTTAGGCTGGGACATCAACAACGAACAAGGCTTAACCGAAACCTATCGTCACGTCATCCATGAAGACGCACTCAAAATCGGACGCGCTACCAAAATGCCTGACT
>CAYFOB010000681.1:0-2422 GCA_964344525.1 uncultured Thiomargarita sp. | reverse complement strand
TTATACTTCTATTCTCATTTAAATGCAACGTGTTTTTAAATAGCCGAAAGTCATGCCTAAATCGTTTTGACAAGATTGTTTTCATAGACCAAAACCTATGGCTCCAAAAAATATCGCCTGCACCAAAAATCTTATGGAACTTCAACCGCAATTTACCAAATACAAAGCAAATGATAAAGCCCTTTTTTTAATCCGAAAAGAATGGAAACGCTACAAAAAAAGTAATATTGGCATCAAAACATTAAGCGATTTGGGAAAAGTATTGGGGGTTAGTAGCCAGATCATGACCCAATACATGAATGGACACAAACAATTGAGTATGGAAATGGTCCTAAGAATGGCTTCACTATTTGGGTGTACACCTTATGATCTTGATGAACAATTTCCAAGGTGGGTAGAAGGCACTTTTTATGTACCTGATGAAGATTAAGGCCTGATGTTACGCACTTTTCTTCCCACACTGGCTTCGTTAAGCTTGGACTTTAAGATATGATATGATATCGTTCCACTCACTCTTTGCTGTGCAAAGAGTGGGGCCCTAAATCCTTTTATCTGTTGGAGACACATTTTGAAAAAATTTGACTATCGTGCCCTTGTTTTTATAACAGCTTTGCTGCCCTTAGCCTCTTTTGCAGACTCGCAAAAGCAAGTAAATATTTCGCTTGATGAGCCAGCACGCGCCTTTGTTGTGAAAGAGATGCAAGGTTTTTTATTTGCTTTGCAACAAATAACAGCAGCGCTCGCCAATGACGACATGGAAATGGTTGCTAAAGCCGTAAAGCCTGTGGGAAAACAACTAATGCGAAAAGTACCCAAATCATTGAAGCCAAATTTACCAAAAGGATTTAGAATGTTGGGCTCTTCTGTTCATAACGATTTTGATTTGATTGCACTAGATGCCGTAGACATAGGTGATAGCCAGCACACCTTATCACAACTCAGCGAAATACTGACAAAATGCATTGCCTGTCATGCTACTTATCAAATTACTGTTGTTGAAAATAAATAAAATTTTTCGGTAGTGCCCAATAAGTAGTGATGGTGCATTTTGCTTGTTTTGTCAAAAGATGACTTGAAAATCTAATATCACTACTTCTTGGGGACTAGCAATTTTTCTGCCCCATAAAAAGAGAAAAAAATGACAAAAGAAGATTTGCTCGAAGTGATTGAAAAAGCGGGTGCAGATGATGAAAGCACGCTGGATTTGACAAATGAGGATATTACAGAAATTCCCCCACAAATTGGGCAGCTTACCAATTTGAAAGGGTTACACCTTGACGATAACAAATTAACCAGTTTACCCCCAGAAATTGGCAATCTCACCAATCTGACCCTGTTGGACCTTGGTAGAAATAAATTGACGCTTGTGCCCCCAGAAATTGGGAACCTGGCTAAGTTGCAAGTACTATTTCTTTGGAAAAATCAAATCACAGATTTGCCCGCAGAAATCGGACAATTGGTTCAGATGAACAAACTATATCTTGGTTGGAATCAATTGACTACACTGCCCCCAGAATTAGGCAATATGAGCAATTTGACACAATTGTACCTGATTGGTAATCAACTCAAAACATTGCCACCAGAAATCAGTCAATTTACCAATTTGGTAAGGTTAGGTCTTAGTAACAATCAATTGAGTTTTTTTCCCCCAGAATGTTGTCCTCTCAGCAATTTGACAGACCTTTCCATTGGTGGCAATAAACTAACAAGTTTGCCCTCAGAAATAGCGCAGATGAGCAACATAACAGAATTGTTCCTTCATAATAATCAATTGACAAGTTTACCCCCAGAAATTGGGGAATTGGCTTGGTTGAAACAACTTGATCTCCATAACAATCAACTGACGGCTTTGCCCCCAGAAATGGGTCAATTGAGCAGGCTGACAAAATTGGAACTTCAAAATAATCAACTGACGACTTTGCCACCAGAAATTGGTGACTTGAACAATTTAACAAAGCTTGATCTTCACAACAATCAACTAACAGCATTGCCCCCAGAAATTGGTCAATTGGAAGAGCTGAATTGGCTTAATGTTGCTAATAATCCACTGAAGGAGCTACCCAAGGAAATCTACAAACTGACTAATTTGACAGAGCTAGAACTTGTTGGAAATCCACTGGAAAAATCGCCCCAGTCTAAAAAGAAGGATAATGATACCAAGATTTCAAAACACCTTGGAACACTGGCCAGTATGTTAGCCAAAGCTAAGGCGCTTGCGAATAAATTTAAATAACTGATCTGATGTTACGCACTCTTGTTCCAAAACCACAAATAACTACAAGGATTACTTTTAAGAAGGGATAAGTCAAAATCACTTCATTAAGGGGCAACCAATTTCTCAAACCCATGAATAAGAAAAACTTGCGGTTTTATTAACTGATGTTACGCACTCTCGTTCCCAAGCTCCTGCTTGGGAATGCCT
>CAYFOB010000680.1:405-2423 GCA_964344525.1 uncultured Thiomargarita sp. | reverse complement strand
GTTTCCTATATTAGTACTTAATAATATTTTTATTTACTAACTTGAACATCGAGAGTATTGTAATGCTGATATTGTTAAAAAATATGCTATCAATGCTGAAGAAGTGTTGAAGTCCATGGGCGTATCGTTACGTTATTTAAACAATGGAGATGGCACCGTGACAGATAAGAAAACGGGGTTAATCTGGTTGAGAAATGCGAATTGTTTTGGCAAGCAGAATTGGGAAACGGCTAAACAAAGTGCTGCCAAATTAGCTCATGGAAAATGTGGTTTGAGTGATGGTTCCAAAATGGGTGATTGGCGTTTGCCGACTAAAGAGGAATTGGAGGTGATGATAGATAATAGATATGAAGAACCAGCACTTTCCAACGCTGCGGGTACAGGGCACTGGAGGGAAGGTGATGTATTTATGGATGTGCAGTCTTACTATTGGTCGTCCAGTGTCTACGCCGACGACGCAGACCACGCATGGGACGTGAACCTCAGCTACGGCAACGTGAACAACGACAGCAGGACTAACACGAACTACGTGTGGCCCGTCCGAGGCAGACATTGATTATTTGATTATTTGACCCTTTGAGCGCTTTGGGGGGGGCGGGGTCGGGGGGCGGCTTTTTGCCCCCCTGACTCGATTTTTTTTTTTTGCACATAGGGCTTGATCATTCGGGGTGAAGCATTCGTTGTACTCAATTGTCTGAATCAGGATTTACAGGATTTTAGGATTGGCAGGATTAAAACCCAAAACCAACCTCATTTTGCTAATTATTTTATACTCTTGGTTTTTAATCCTGAAAATTCTGTCAATTCTGATTCATACTGTTTTATAATTTATCCTTTTTCATAAGCAACCAGAGGTTATTGAGATGCCAGCTAAAGACAAAATACATGATGCCGTAAAAAATGCCATCATCAAAGATGGCTGGAAAATTACGCATGATCCGTACACCATAAGATATGAAGAAGTGACAGCCTATGCTGATTTAGGAGCTGAACTCATTTTGGCAGCTGAAAAAGAAAGTGATAAGATTGTAATAGAAATCAAAAGTTTCATTAGTCCTTCACCTCTGTCTGATTTGAAACTTGCTTTAGGACAATATGAAATTTATAAAGTTTTTTTAAAAGCCACCGCACCGGAATACCAATTATATCTTGCGACAAGTCATCAAGTTTATGATGAACTTTTTCAACAGAAAGCTTACCAACTGATTATAAAAGAATATCAAATACCATTGCTGATAGTAAATGTTGAAACCGAGGAGATTATAAAATGGACAAAATCACCCAATATCGCCAGCTAATAAAAAGCTTATTAACCAAACATGCCGAATTGGTTGGCAGTCAATCCACGCCTCCTATGGAAACCATTTTAAGTTTGGATGAAGAACACGATCAATATATTTGGTTACAAATGGGCTGGCAAAAATATCATCGCGTACACGGCGTTACCCTTCATCTTCGTTTACACAATGACAAAATTTGGATCGAACAAGATTGGACTGAAAATGGGATTGCCACTGATTTATTAAAGGCAGGTGTTGCTAATGAAGATATTGTATTAGGATTTCGTCATCCAGAAAGGCGGATTGATAGTCAATTTGCAGTGGCATAGCGCGTCTATTGTTCTGAATTTTTGTCTGAATTAGGATTTTAGGCACTGGGGTTGTTGAATGGATCGGGAATGTTGCAATATTGGCGAGGGGTTTTTCTCGTTCCAACGCGACTGCAAAGGAATGCATATGGTGACACTCTAGCGTCGCGGACACGAAATCAGAATTTACAAGACTTTAGAATTGGCAGGATTAAAAAGCAAATTTGAGTTTCAACAAAATAGGGCTTTATATGAATCGAAAAGTCAGTATTGTGATTGAAAAAGATAGGTGTATCGGAAATGCGTATTCATTTTGGCCCCGGTTATCGGGTTTACTTCACCCTCATAAGTGATGTCGTTTACGTCTTACTTTGTGGGGGGACAAAACGCGGGCAACAACGCGATATTGCCAAGGCCAAAGAAATTGCAA
>CAYFOB010000680.1:0-297 GCA_964344525.1 uncultured Thiomargarita sp. | reverse complement strand
CATTCTTGGTTGCACTACGTGACGTTGCGAAGGCACAAGGCATGTCAAAGGTGGCAGAAAACGCAGGGCTTGGTATGGAAAATTTATACAAAGTGCTAACACCCGGGGCACAACCAGGTTTTGATACAGTCCGCCGACTGATTGGCGCATTGGGCGTTCGATTTGAGGTGGTAACAGCTCAGCATACTCATGCTTAAAGGGCAAAAATTTCCAAACCTCCTATACTCGAAGCGGAGCTTTGAGTAAGACATTCCCAAGCGAGAGTTTGGGAACGAGAAGAACTGATTCGTTTATTTC
>CAYFOB010000679.1:515-2426 GCA_964344525.1 uncultured Thiomargarita sp. | reverse complement strand
CTCATTTTGTCACCGGTTCTAGTATGAGTATTTTAGCCCGAGAAATTTTGGGACGTGGTGCCTTGTTTGGACGGTTTCGTAGTAAACCCATTGAATCTTTAACCGATTATTGGGGAACTCAATTAGTGAGCCAATCTGCTAAATACCATCAAGTGACCATTCCGTCAGAATTAGAACCCGTCGTCGCTAAACGTTGTGGTGGAAACCCTTTTTATATCAATGCGGTTATCGCACAAGCGGCAGAAATGGAGCAAATGATATTAACTGAAGAACAACTTAATCAAATTTTAGCGGTAGATTTATCCTCGGGCTTTATATGGAGTGAACTCAGTGATCAAGTGACTCGTTGGCTTGAGCGAATTAATGAATATAGCATCACTAAATGGATTTTGTATCTTTCCGCCATGGGGGAGGGTGATAAAATTGAATTAAGCCAAATTCAAGAGGCACTCAAAGAAAAAGATTTTCAAACAGTGTCACTGACAAAAATTCGTGAAGTATTAATCAAACTGTCGCGTGGAGACTTATTGGAGTATTTGGAATTAGGCAACTGGTTTAGAAAAGTTAAAGATCCGATTTTACTCGAATTTTTGCGCGTTTGGGGACGTATTGAAGTCGAAAGGAAAAATGGATCAGAGGTGAGAGATAATTTGCGTTCTCAATACCAAAAACTTCAGCGACAAATTAAAGATTTAAAAGGGTATTTGGCAGAAGTTTATATGGCGCAAATTCTCCACAATGCCCAAAACCAGCAGATTCCTGGACATTATTTTCATCAAGACTCGGATATTGAAGTACCAAGCTTTAGCTATGTACGTTTAAGAGAACGTTTAGGTGCCGGTACGGAAACAGAAATTGATCTTCATGCGGCGGCTGGCATTGAGCAATGGGTGGGAGAAAGTAAGTGGCGTTCACAACGCAAGGCAAGTCCCTCTGAAGTGCATCAATTATTAACGAAAGCTGAAGTTGTGAAATTGGATCGAGATGCTGAAATCATGCGACTGTGGTTTTTTAGTTATGAGGGTTTTAGCCAAGCCGCAATTGATTTAATGTTAGAGCATGGCATATTTTGGTCAACTGGCGAAGATTTAAATGGCTTGTTGGATTATTTTAAATTGCGGCGGTTGCCGGTGCTTTAAAAAACGGTTTGAATCAGAATTTTTTTTGAACTATGATTGATATGATTTTTTGGAGTACAAAGCAGCGCTTTGTGCGGTACAATATAACAGTGGTCTCCAAACGGCATTCCCACGCCGTAGCAATGGTAACAAGAGGAAAATTATGTTAAATCCACAAAAATCACTACTATTTTTAATGTGTTTTGTCCCTATTGCGCACGCAACAATTGACGTTGACATGCTTGGTGGGCGAGTTGAAGCCGTTACGCCTTCAGGTGAGACTTTAATTTTTCCTACTTTGAAAACGGATATTGATGTTGATATTCAAGGTGATTTAGCCACCGTCGCTGTGCAACAGACTTTTGATAATCCCCTTAATACGCCGATTAATGTGACTTACTTGTTTCCCTTGAATAAGGATGCAGCTGTGTACAAGATGATTATGGAAGTCGGTGATGAGGTGGTGCGTGCTCAAATCAAAAAGGTGGAAGAAGCGCAAGCGACTTTTAATCAAGCTAAACGGGAGGGTAAAAGTGCGGCTTTGTTAAAACAGCATCGTCCTAATATGTTTACTCAGGATATTGCCAACCTAATGCCTGGTTTACCAATTAAGGTGACATTGCATTATGTGCAAACGTTACCTCAAATCGACAAGGCTTATGAGTTGGTTATCCCGTTAGTTGTGGGTCCGCGTTTTCAGCCGCCTCATGCTGGCAAAAAGCCTGAGAAACCAACAGGTGAATTTGGCAAGTGGGAACTTTTACCATCTTATCCGTCCGTGGCAGGTTTAGAT
>CAYFOB010000679.1:0-505 GCA_964344525.1 uncultured Thiomargarita sp. | reverse complement strand
ATCTTCCTAAAAGCATTGAGGCAGAGCGGGTGGCTATTCAAATTCGTTTGAATGGTGGTATGCCCATTCAACAAGTTGCTAGCCAAACTCATCAAATCGACACGGAAATGTCTGGCGACAATCAACGCATTATCCGTCTTGCCAAGAATCGTGTGATTGATAATCGGGACTTTGTCTTGCGTTATACTTTGAGCGGTGAAACTCATCAAGCAGGTTTGTTAGCCTATTATCATAATGAACAACAAGGTTTTTTCAGTCTCTTGATTAAACCACCTGCCATTCCTCATGCTGAGCAAATTACGCCGCGTGAGATGGTTTTTGTGTTAGATTGTTCAGGCTCAATGAATGGTTTACCTTTAGAAGCCAGCAAAGCGTTTATGCGTGAAGCATTGCACAATCTTCGCCCCACTGATACCTTTCGGATTATTCGTTTTAGTGAATCGGCGACAGAATTTTCTCGGGTTCCTTTACGGGCAACTTTAGAAAATATTCAACGCGGGATTGC
>CAYFOB010000678.1:0-2433 GCA_964344525.1 uncultured Thiomargarita sp. | reverse complement strand
CCTAAAATTTCAGTTATTTTAATAATCCGAAAACTTGAACGTTTGGAGTATATCTACAAACTCAATCGTATAACCATTGGGATTTTGACCAGATGGCGCAATTACCTTGCCTCCGATGTCAGGATCAGTGACATTGTCTACTGGTTCATGCTCCAGCTTGATTTGCCAAGTGCCTGTTGGTATATTCCGATGAACTATGTCCTCTGGCAGGTTCTGAGTACTAGCGAATATCGCCGCCCCGCGAGCCACCAGCGTCACGGGATCAAGGCTTGATTCAATTTGACTACCCAGTTCAGCTTGGACTGCATCACGTACCCACGGGTTCAGTGTTGAGCCGCCCACCATCAAAATGCGTTCCAAATTTGAACCACTGATACCCTTGTCTGCCAGCGTCTTGCGACAAAGGCCCAAAGATTGCTCAATATACGGCTGGCTGACCTGCTCCACATCTGTCGGTGTGAGTGTATAGGCGAAGTCTACCATATTACCATTCGCGTCCTCGCATAAGTCTTCGATCCATATTTCGCTGGCTGCCTGATTTCGGCAAACTTCGATCTTCGCCTTTTCTGCGGCAAACTTGAGACGACCAATGACGTTTTGCCACTTAGGATTACCACGCCGAAAATCGGGTAAATTGAACTGGCTGGTGGCTGCTGGGATGAGACGTTTAGTCACGAGGTCCCAATCGATAAGCTTGCCACCCAGGTAGTTATCGCCGTTGTGGTTGACCACTTGGATCAGTCCATCACGGAGGCACATAAGCGCTGCATCAAAAGTACCACCGCCAAAATCGTAGACAAACCAATAGATGTTGTCGCTCTCATTCTGGAATCCGTAAGTGAGAGAGGCTGCCACAGGTTCTTGTAGTAGGGGGCTGTGGATAAAGCCAGCCAGTTTGGCAGCCCGCTGTGTTGCCTGTGTCTGGGGCAACTCAAACGCGGCGGGTACAGTGATCACAGCTGCGAGTACTTCCTCACCTAAGTTCGTTTGCACATCCATTTTCAAGGATTTGAGCACTTCAGCCGACAAGTCTTCAGGCAGCATTTCCCGCCGAGTGCGAGCAAACACTTTTTTCCCCTCGGCACTCAGCCCCATTCTGAGTTTAAACTCTAAATCTGCATTTTGGGGATCCGAATTCAGAGCGCGTTCTTTGGCTTCCTGACCAACGTGCAAATTTCCGCGCTTGTTGATCCAGACAGCCGAGGGCGTAATTGCCGAGCCAATTTTGTTTGGGATGACCTCTGCCTCGGTACCTTTAACCACAGCGATGGTGCTGTTTGTTGTTCCTAAATCAATGCCGAAATCAATGGTTGTTCGTTGCATGATAATTCCTCTTTACTTAATCTTGTTTGTTGCTGGTGTTTTCCGTCTGTTCAGGCTCAGGGCCACTTGGCTTTTCGTCTGAGTCTACGGCGTGTTTTGATGTATCATCTACTTCTTGAGGCACTGCCACAAAAACCTCACCTCGTTGAATGAGTTTGTCCTTGTAGTAGATGATCGGCGTGACTGTTTCGGTGATTTTTTCAATAGTCACTCCTTGCGTGGGCTGTAGGTGTGGTTTCATCATGCCTTCACTACCTGGGTGATAGCGTCGCCCAATTGGATCATCAATGACGATTCCTACAGTCGTCAGAGTCTCTATAGCATTATTAGCACGTCGGTAAGCCAATCGGTGTTTTTTATTCTGTTCTTCGTTGTCAGTCGGCTTGAGCTTTCGTTCAATATCCCATAAACAGGTAGCTACGTTGGCGAGCCTGCGGGCAGCTGTCAAATCCGTCGGTGGTGATTTTGAACGGGTAAATTGTGGCACCCTAATCCTAAATTCCGCTGGATACCGCAGTTGCCGTAGATTATCAGAGAATTGCCTTAGGCGATCAAAAATAGTGCTGTGCCTCTTGAGGCTAGACTTGGTTGGTGGTTCTGATTCTGAAGCTGTATTTGGGTGATTAGCTTTCATTACTGTTGGTACCTTTTCGCGTAGACTATTCTTGATTTACTTCTGGCGGTTGGGTTCCATATTCCCAACCTTCTTCTTTAAGTTTACGAATAACATTGTATTTACTTTGTTCTCCAACTGGTTTTATGTGCAAAATCGAACACACGACGTCTCCAAACGATAGAGCTGTTATCAACATAAGTATCACAGAAAATATAAATGTAATAAAGAAAGATATCTCTATAGAAAATGGCAGATTGGGGAACACAAACGTACCTGACCCTAATACCAAAAGCGCCACGATCATAGCCAACCCCTCCAAATACCAGTGCTTTCGCTTACAATTATTGCAGCGTGGCACTGATACCTTGAGCTGAGACCAAGTAACCCTACCATCGTAGTGGTAGTTTACATCACCGTACATGTCAACTTCGATATTGGCTTCCGAATCAGGCGGTTCCTGTTGACAGAAAAAGCACAAGTCTTCCTCACAATTG
>CAYFOB010000677.1:0-2437 GCA_964344525.1 uncultured Thiomargarita sp. | reverse complement strand
TGTACATAATTCGGATGCACATACTGAGAAGGCGTATGTAGACAAAGAAAAGGAGTTTACCAATAAAGATAACTTTAATATCCTCGTGTATACAGTCCGCGGCGTCCTTTCTCACCTAAGCAGTGATGCCCATATTAAACGAATTAGTTCTATTGATGCTGACACGGTGAAGCATGTTGTCATCCGTATGCGTGAAGTTGCTTATATTGATATTGAAGGCATTGAGGCGCTTGATCGCATCATGACTGTGTTAAAGAAAAAGAATATTGGAGTCCTCCTCTCGGGTATTGATGAGAATACTGATCACATGCTTCGGATTCACTCTGCACACTATACCGCACTGGAAGAAGCAGGACATGTGTATATGAAAACACGTTTTGCACTGAAGAGTCTTGGAGTGCCGCTGCAAGAGGAAAAGTAAACAGTCCCTCGTGTTTCAAAAAGCATCACTTATATTGTGATGCTTTTTTTGTGGGACATCGTAGAGGATGTTGGAACTAGGATTAGGAAAGAAAAAGGATATGTATCTATTCAGTTGTTTAGTTACCAGTTTCACTCACTATAACGTTCGCGTATATCTGATGTTGCGACCGTAGGGAGCAATATGGGTGAGCATTTGCCGTTAGGCAAGCGCGAACCAGATATACGCTGTTAGCTGATGTATTCCTTTTCTTTTGCCTGATGTCAATCAGGCTTGTTTTGTAAATTTTCAAATTTCTTTTTCCCGTTTGGGGGAGGGGGAAGAGGGGAATTAAAGGGGTGAATTCCCCCCTCCCCCAAACACCCAAGTTCAACACTGTACGAACAATAATAATTGTCGATATTTCCCTTTAGTACTTAAAAAATTAATGCGTCAAATCTTTCTTGTAAAAAAGTTCTCATTTTTTTAAACTCAAAGTTTTTTCTATAGTCAACTAATTTAATCAGATCTTCATCATCCAGTGCTAAGATAAAACCACGACCATCTTGTGCCGTGTCTTTACATCTTTTGGTAAATAGAGCTTTATCTTCTATCTTTCTACATACTAAAATACCAACTTGTCCGCGACTTAGACTAAAACGTCCTGCCAATTGATCTAATTCTGGGTTCTTTGGATCAGAGGAATAATTTTTACACTCAATAGCTATGGTAGCAGCTGGATAATTGTGGGAAAGCCACCCAAAAAATTCAGTACTGTCTGGCTTATTAGTATGACCATCGTTTGTATAAGATATGTCGATCCTCTTTCTTCTTTGATGAAGCGGTTTTTCTATAATTGGATAAGTGAGTTCCGGGTAAAATAATGCATCAAGTAGAACTTTTACAGTTTTGTGATATTTGTCGGCGTTCAATTTGCCGGTCTCAATTTCTAAAACTTTTTTTAATAAATCATCCCAATGTGGTGTTCCTATATCTCCTTCTTCTAAAAGTTCTTCGTGTGTTATTGTGAGTTTTGGATTTTCTATTTTGGCTTTTCTATAAGCTTCTAATATTTCTGGATTCTGTATAGTAGTATCTATTACATTGGCTTTGTTATCTAACTTATATTTTTCTTTAACAGATTTTTTGGTGACCCTGGTAGTCCCATTTTTTAAAAGTTGTACTAATTCACTTCCTGCTTTCAATTCAACACCTTGAAGGTATGTAAGTACATAATGTTGTTTAAATTCATATGATGAATATTCAGTTTTTTGTCGTACTATCTCTTTTGGAACGAGTAAAAGCTTGCCATATTCTGTTAATGGTAGTTCTACTAATTCTTGATACCATCTTTTATTTTTGTGATCCCACAGAGGACCAGAATCAATTTCTTTGTGAAGTGGTATTCCATACTCTCTACACACAATTTGCGTAAATCTTATGAGTTGACGTCTAATAATATTAATAGTTATATCTGAAATAATATCTTTATCAATTCCTTCAATTAAAAGAGCTGTATCTTCTAAGTCTTGTATTAATCCAGTTTTAGCAGATTTACTTTTGGTAAGTGATAGCCAGACATCTTCAGCTAGTGTGTCGCCTAAACCTCTACCAAGCGCTCTACCTGTTGACGTGCCCAGATGTGCCTCATTAGGTTCTCTGAGACCGGACAAAAGTCTTTTGGCTTCATCATGTCTTTCATTTTTAATAAGATCTAACAAATTATAAAAAAAATTCTGAAGTATACTTTCACATTCTTTTGCCCAGGGACTGTTTGAAATACGTATTGCTCTTGGGTCTACAAAGACTTTGGTGTCACTAAAAACATCAACATCAACAAATCTTAAATCACCCTGAGAATAAGGAAGTTGATAATAATCAGAGATAGAAATAGGTTTATTTTTTTTTAGCATACTATTATATTTGATCCCCTATTTCCCCTATAAAACAATCTTCCCGCCCGAGAATACGGCGGGACACCACATTAGAAAAAGAAATTTGAAAATTTTTAAAACAAATGGGCGATAGCCCGTAAAA
>CAYFOB010000676.1:0-2440 GCA_964344525.1 uncultured Thiomargarita sp. | reverse complement strand
TTTGTTCCAAGCAGCGCTTTGCTACGGAGCAAGGCTGCGTAACATTCAGCTTACTACCAACCTTTAATGACGTTTTGGGGCTCACAGAGCCGGAAGTCATTGAAATGTTGGAATATTATCGGGACCGTTTACCCGATTTAAACGAAACGCTTGCTTTGATGAAAGTCTGGTATGGTCATTACTCCTTTTCAAAAAGTGCCAAAAGCCATCTTTTTAATACTGATATGGTGCTTTACTTTTTGAAAAACCTCCTAGATTTGGGAAGAATTCCTGATGAGATGATTGATCCGAATGTCAAAGTCGATTATGAATAATTGCGCCATTTGGTCGTGCTTGATAAGCGACTCAATGGGAATTTTAGTCACCTAAAAAACATTATTGAAAATGGGAGGATTACTTCCAAAATTGCCCAGATTTTTCCGCTAGAAGCCGTCATCAAACCCAATAATTTTATTTCGTTGTTGTACTACTTTGGGTTATTGACTCACGAAAAAGATGAAGATTGGTTATTGTTCCCACAGGAGCGTCAGAGAACCTGATAACTAATAACTGATAACCTTCAGTGGTTTTAGATGCGGCAAAAATCGCCACTGTTGGGGTCAGAGTAAAATTAATTTGATAAGGTTCTCTGGTTCCCAGAGAAAAACCCAACCTACGCGCTTAACTTCACCAGTGTTAAAAAATCAGATACAAAAGTTAATAGTACGGTGCATCTGCTAGCACTTGATTTATAATTTATTATTAACTACACTTAAATGAGTAAGAAATATAAAATACAAGAATTTGCCCAATTAGTAGGGCGTTCCACCAGCACATTAAGGCGTTGGGATGATGAGGGGCGTTTCATTGCCAAACGCACCTTATCAAATCAAAGATATACCGCCAACTCTGCTTGAGTATCACCGGATACAACAAACCTTTAATTTATTATTATTACAGGCAATCGGCTTAGAATTTGACGAGTCTAATCAGCCAATAGCTCCGGAAAATGTACATTTTAGTAACCGTGATCCCAAAATTTTGCAATTGGTAAACCACCAACATAAGGAAATTATGTTTTATGAATAGTGAAATTGAATTAAAACTGTTAAAAGAGATAGAAGAATTAAAAAGAAAAGTTCGTCTCTTAGAAGGTAAAGATGAAAATCAGATTCCCACTTACCAATATAGCAAAATCAGAGATACTGAGTTAAAAAAGCTATTTGAGATTGAGCAAAATTTAGATGATCAGATTTTTGATGAATGGTTAAACAATCAAATTGAAATAGACAACTCAGTAGAAATATTTTTAACCGATTTAATAGCAAATAATAAATCATTAATTGAGCGCTATAATGAAGAAGATTTAAAAGTCTATCACATAATTCCTTTGCTTAACAAAATTAATTTCATGTTAAAAGATAAGGAAATACGCGGATTTTATGAACTACCCATGACCTATGCGACAGATCAATTTATCTTAAATGGTACCGTAGATTTTGTCGTGTCCCAAGGGTTAGTCGAAAGCAAAAAAACCGTATTTTTTTCTTCAAGAATTTAAAAGAAGTGAAGATTATGGCAATCCAAGACCACAACTATTAGCAGAGCTCATCAGTGCGGTTGAATTAAATGACTGGAAATTTATAAAAGGTGCTTATACTATTGGTGGGAATTGGCATTTTGCTATTTTAGAAAAATTAGCACTTCATAAATATCAATATTTTATCTCGCCAAATTTTGATTCTACCAAAATAGGGGATTTAAAATCAATATACAAAAACCTCTTATTTGTTAAAAATGAGATACTAGCAATGGTAGGGCGAGCGTAGGGTCAATGCCATTAAATGCGTCACATCAATGTTACGCCTATGAATAACTACACGGATTACTTTTAATAACTGATGTTCACAAGTCGCAAAGCGTTGCTTTGCACTCCAAAAAATTCAATCGTATTTTTTCGTTCCAAGCAACGCTTTGCGACTATGGTTTGTGAACAAGAGTGCGTAACATCAGTTATTAAAAGTAATCCGTGTAGTTATTCATGGGTTTTAGAAACAGGATGCGTAACATCAGTTAATAAAGGATAACCCCCATTAATGAAGTGATTTTGATTTATCACACTGACTTCTGCCTCCTCACAAGCCCATAACAATGACGACTAAAAAATTTAGACGCAGTACGATGTTCATTCTTAAATGAGTCATCCTTTAATAAGGAGCGAATAATTGAAATAATCCTAAAATCCTGAAAATCCTGATTCAGACAATTTTTTTATGTTACGCCTATGAATAACTACACGGATTACTTTTAATAAAGGATACCCCCCCATTAATGAAGTGATTTTGACTTATCCTTTATTAATAACTGATGTTACGCACTCTTGTTCACAAACCATAGTCGCAAAGTGGCCGCGAAGCACTCCAAAATACGATTGAATTTTTTGGAGTGCAAAGCAACGCTT
>CAYFOB010000675.1:0-2444 GCA_964344525.1 uncultured Thiomargarita sp. | reverse complement strand
TAGATTTTTTCGCGCAGCGAAAAAACGTAACCCAACATTATTATGTGCCGGTTGGCTAACGTTTATTATATGCAGGGCGATTGTTTGGATTAGAATTAAAAAGTTTTGCTGATCAACCAAGCTATCGAAAAGCGTTGGATCAAGCGGCAAAATATGGTCAATAATTATCGGTGACTGAAATTTGGTTAGTTTTATTTACTGGTGTTACGCATCCTCGTTCACAAGTCGCAAAGCGTTGCTTTGCACTCCAAAAAATTCAATCGTTTTTTTTCGTTCCAAGCAACGCTTTGCGACTATGGTTTGTGAACAAGAGTGCGTAACATCAGTTATTTATTGAAAGCGTTGATGACAAGAATCGCCAATTGTTTGAAGTCGATTACCTTGCCTGGGGAGTGACTGTGCATCCTTTGTTTGTGCAGACGGGAAAAGGATAATGTTAAGTCAGGTATACTCCAAAATGCGGTAAAATTTGATTTTTCGTTCCTTCGCTCGAATCAAAATACACAAGTCTATTTTTCCTTATGAAATCAAAAATCCAACTCCTCATACTTCTTCCCTTTCTATTTATGGTTTTTAATGCCACAGCGTCTCAGGACAAATTTTATCGTAACCCATTTGGGCGATTAACCAGCCCTGTTTGGCGTTATCAAGAACCCTTTGTTTTCAAAGACTTAACACCCGTTCCAAATAACAACCCCTATCCTGAGCCTCAACCGAAACGTGATCGTCCACAACGTCTTGCCCTGAATGCAGCTGAAACAAAACTTTATGTAACGTTGGCTGGCACAGAAGCGTCGCCGGGCAATGAAGTTGCAGTTATTGAGATTTCAACGGGTAAACTGATTAAGCGCATTAAGGTGGGATTGCGACCTTATGTACCCGTTCTTCATCCTAATAAACGCTTTTTGGTGGTTATCAACGAATTATCCAATTATGCAACCGTGATTGATACCTTGTCTGATCAAGCCGTTGGAAAAATCCCTTTAGATTATTATTGTCAAGGGCTAGTTTTTTCGGCAGATGGCAAAAAGGCATGGGTTGCTAATCGCTATCTTGATCAAGTACTGGTTTTGGATGTGCAGAATGGTGTACTTAATGCCACGGTTCAAGTCATCGGTGGATTTGATGACCAAGTATTTTATGGCCATCAAGCAATGTCTGAAAAACTCAAACAAGCGCTGATGGCGCGTGGTTTTGAGAGTGAAGAAATCCAACAAGCGCAGCAAAAAGGCTTGGGGGGTATTAATGCGATCCTCAGAGCGCGTTGTAGCCGCTGCCATAATGAAGCGGCAGGCGGTTTTGTTTCGGGTCCCAATCAAGCTTTAAATTTTCTGTCAGCTGTAGAAAATGCGGTGCCTGGGCAACCTTTTGAAAGTGTATTATTAAGAGCAGTAATTCCTAAAAGTCTTGGAGGCTTTGGCGATCAAAAAATGTCACACGAATATCATCCAGGGGGGATGTTATTTGAAGAGCATGATCCAGATTTAGCCAAAATTGTTGATTGGATCAAAAAGGCGGCAAGGGGTCCAGGTATTCCAGTTGGCAATCAAGGCAGTCACCCAAAAGATTTAGCGTTGAGTTCAGATGAAAAATACCTATTTGTTGGTAACACAGGCACAATGGACATTGCTATCATCGACACAGAGAAAAACTATCAAGTTGGGGCTATCTATACTCAAAATGTCGCCAATCATTTGACCCTATTTCGCGATAAAAAACGCGATTTTTTGATTTTATTGACAATGGGGGTGGGCTTTGGCGCGGCTAAGGAGCGCGATCCTTTTGGCGGCGAAACTTGGGATCGCTCGAATCCAGCCGCTCAATTTTCCGTACTTCGTGATCTTAAAACAACCGACGTCTATCCCATTGAAAAACAATTTGTTTTAGGACCATTTGATGCTGTGGATGGCACTTGGAACATTAAAATGCGGGATATTCAAAATGATATTGTGGCAATTGACTTGTCCCACCTTAAAATACCCCCATGGCAACCAGATATGACATTGGATTATTTATTAAGGGTCAACAAATACGAATCCCATCCGGGGTGGGTGAGATATACCTCCGATACGGCAGAAGCCACCACGGGAGATGTTAAGGGCGATATTCCACCCGAATTGCAAAGAGTTCATGGCGCTTTTCCAGAATGGGCGGTTATTCATCAGGACAAAATGTACGTCACCATGGCAGGCACTTTTGAAGTAGTCGAATGGCAAATCAACCCCAACACAGGCGATCCATCAGAACGGCTTGTCCCCCTGCGAGCCTTTAAAACGGGTTTTAGACCGGTGGGCATAGCCTTTGCCAAAGGAAAGCTCTTTATCGCCAATGCGCTTGAGGAAAATCTCTCGATCATTAACATTGCCAATGGCGAACAAAAAAAAGTGGCCATTTCCGCCTTATCAAGACCCCCTTTAGACACAGATGCCGAAAAAGGAGAATTG
>CAYFOB010000674.1:0-2447 GCA_964344525.1 uncultured Thiomargarita sp. | reverse complement strand
ATTCCACATTATCCAACTTCAATCCTCAGCATAATTTACTTTACTGGTTATCGAAGTTTTGTCATTATAAAAAGTAATGTTTTTATTATAACACCTCAAGTTTGTGACCAATAGATTCTTGTCGTTTGACTTTGCCTTTGGCTGAGGCATTTTTTGTTAAGTGGACAATGTTCATATTGTGACGGTTTGCTGTGGTAATTTCAAGTACTTTGTCGCCTGGTATCATTAATCGACTTACTTCACTACGCAATTTGATGGCTTGGGCTTCTGTTAAGTCTCCTGAGAATACAGAGTATTGGGTGTGTGTTAAGTATCGACGCAACAGTTTTTTAAACTGATCAGTTCGTTTTGCGTTGACGTCATATGTCATTAGCATGTACATAGTTTATCCCTTTTTTTTGAAAGATGTATATTCTGCGATGTCCATCAAATGGCGTTCGAGATTTAAGGCTTCTCGATATACCCATTCTCGATATGTATGGTTTTGGTATTGTTCCTCTAGGCGTGTCGCAAATTGTTCTGCAACATTGCGTCGTCCTGTTTCTGTTAATAAGCACACGCCTTCCTTTTGGTCAAACCAGTTGTCGTTAAGCATGTTTTTTTTGACCATTTTGAAAATCAAGGCGTGACTCAAGACGGGTTTGAACGGTTCTGATAAGTCAAGGCTTAAGGAGAAGCGCCCTGTGCTTGGTGTGTGGAGAAAGCTGAGTGTTTCTTCAAGATGTGTTTTGAACGTTTCGTGGCGTGTGGTTGTGTAAACGAGCTGATTGAGAAATGAAATCAGGCAGTTAATTGGATTATTTGGGGGGCGACGTACACGCGGGAGAAAATCTAAGCGTTCATCAATTTCTCGCCATGCGGCGTAGTAAGTTTGATGTAGATTGCCCTCAATGCCCATCAATTCTTCTGAAGTTTTGCCACTGTCGATGCGATAACTTAGCTGTAGCATTTCATTGAGTGGTTGTGACAATTTTTGATTGCCTCGGTATTGATAGTAAGCTAAGTTGGTGCGCATATTATGTGCGGCTCCGCGCACAATTTCACGGGCAATCGCCATGCGTTGTTCATCGTTTATCAGGTGTTTTGCTTGTTCTAATTTGACGCGCCCAGAGGGATTTTGGTTGATTGGTTCAAATGCGCCTTTGAAGTAGCCATAGTAATCAAACACTGAGAGACGAACGCCATTTTGTCCACAGAGTGTGAGCAATTTGGTATTTAGGGTGCTTTCACCTAATAAGACGAGGTGTCTAATTTTTTCGATGGGGAAGGGTTTTGTTTGTCCTTCGATTGTGATCGCTAATGTGTTTTCGCGTCGTTTTAGTTTTGCGTCACGAGAGATGAAGAGGGTTTCCATTTTTTTTTCCTTTTTGATATATCGTACAAAGCAACGCTTTGTGTTTTTTTTTTGCTGTTAATCATAGCCACAAAATCGCATCAATGAGCAAGTTGCACAAAGCGGTATTTTTGGAGCGTGAGGAACTTTGATTTGTTTTGCTAAATTTTCTAGCTGTTCTGAGCCTTCCCATAAGCTTTGTAGTCGTTTTTCGTCTAGTGGTACTGGGCGGCGTTTGCGTGAAGATAGGATATGGGTGATTGCTTGCCATTCTTGTCCTGTTGCAATAGATAACATCACCGCATAAAATGCAGTTTGGTTATGAGAGGCTTCTATTGCGCCCGCTGTGCCTTTGTTTTCGTAGATGATGCGTTTTTTCCAATCAATTCTGTCTGGGGCTAAGCCAAATAAGCCGTTTGTTGAATGATCACGGGCATAGCTTGTTGTATGTTTGGCAATGCCTGTTGCAACACGTTCATGCCATTGGGCAAAATTGATGTTGTGTAAGTATGTCCATGCCCGCCGTTTGCATAGGGTGATATGTTGAAAATGTAAGCCGTGTAGGTTGAGGCGTTCTACGCGCTCATAAAACGCCGTTTTGTGTGTCCAATTGTGTATCATCACTCACCTCCAATCCTGTTAAGCGTGCCAAGTCCATTGCTGCTTGCATAGCATCTGGAAATAGATCCCAAGCTAAACTTTTTTCTCGTTGGAATTTTCAGGTATTTTGTCCTGTACTTAGATAATGGGCGGCGGATGCCAACCCGCCTCGCTCCAGAATCGACGAGAATGTAATAGAACTGGGCGGTTTAATTTTAGAGCAACTACTGTGGGTCGTCCAATTGATGTGACTCCAATGATGTGTATTCCATCGCTACTCCAGCGAAAATGTTTTACCCACTTGTGTTGGTTAGGATGAAAAAGCCGAACCATCTTACTGGTTTTGGGGTCTATGGCAGCTATACGGTTATTTTTGATGAGGTTGCAGTCCCAACAAGCGAGACATAAATTATCTAGCGTAGTGCTACCTCCAATTGATTCAGGAATAATATGATCAATTGTTAAGAGGCTGTTTTGGAAAAAATGAAAAGTCTTTTTCAGAAAACGAGAAAGA
>CAYFOB010000673.1:0-2466 GCA_964344525.1 uncultured Thiomargarita sp. | reverse complement strand
TCCTATATTAGTACTTAATAATATTTTTATTTACTAACTTGAACATCGAGTTATACGTTTTTTGCTGCCATGCTACTGATTTTTTTCGTAGCGATGGCGATCTACCTAAAAATTGATTTTGGGGGATAGGCGGCGGCCCCGTTTCTGGAACAGCCTGCCTTTAACGCGGTTGAACAACTCTCTAAGCGCGTTAATGAATTAGCTGATAGTGTCGATATACAAAAATGAAAATTGTGCCTCAGTGCGTTGGTAAAATTTATGCCAATTCTGATTCAGACAAAATACCGGTTTTAAAGCTCACTCTGAGACACAGATTCACCTGCCCAACTCTCCCAATCCGCCGTCAACACGCCTTGCTCATGCAACCAAGCCTCAACAGATGGCTCAAATCCTTTAACACTCAAATACACTGGACAAACAAACTTAATCGAAGTCCCTTTATTTTGAGTCAACCACTGTTTAACCCCTTTTATCTTTGTCACAAACCGCTGCGCTTCATTCAAACTGGGTAGTTTTTTCTCATCACGGTTTTTCAACTCAAAGACTAAAGCCCAACAACACTGTGCATCCTCACCCTCAGCTAACACGTCTATTTCTAGCACCGTTGTCTGAGGCAATGCCAAATAATAATTCATCCAAACCCGCTCAAATCGACTTTCTTCACACAATATCAACATTTCCTCCATTTTGGCAAAAGGCGCCGTATTTAAAACCGGACGAAAACGTTGACGAAAATGCGAAAGAGGCTTGCCCTGCCTACAAGACTGATTCAATTCTCGATAAACAACCAACTCCAGCATTCGCCCTTTTAGCTCATTCAAAGAGCCCTTTAAAGACAGAATTTCTTTTTTCAACTGAGCCTCATTCACCAATGCCGTTAATTCGGTGGCGACATCTGGTTTAGTCTCATAAATTTCTTCTTCATAGAGAGTACGAAAAATCAAATCCAAAATATCATCAGCAATACCCTGATAACGAAAATTACTCGAACCCTGAGTAATTAAATCACCCGATTCAAGAATACGGAGTTTTTCCTCCAATTCGCTATCTGACAATTGCCCTTTCAAATGCTCACTAATTTCTTTCCGAGTACATTCCTGCTCTCGTTTTCTGGACAAATATAAGAGGATTTGTTTCGCGTATCGATCATTAACGGCTTTGATAGTTGAATAAATATATTCTGACCAAGTGCCAAAGAGTTCACCCTTTCGATTTTTGACTTCATAATCCAAGGTTTTAATCACACCCGCCTTGGTGCTAAAATCCCGCTTTCTCCAGTCACTTCTCAGTAAACTGGCAATATAAAATGGATCGCTTTGAGTTAATTGATTAATTACCAAGGCACTTTCATCTGTTACCTCAATTTCATAAAAAACGGCATAGCGATAAACGGCTTCTAAGCCCTCCTCAAAGCTTAATTGAGAGGGAATTTCTGTATATTTTAGTCGCCCCCCAACAAATATTTCTCGCATCATTTGCACCATCCAACCAACATAGCTGCCTGAAACCAGCATCGGAGCGACTTTGGATTCAACAAGTCCATGATAGGCACCAGGCAAACGGTCTGCCAAAACTTTGTAGTCTTTGTCACGAAAAATATATTTTGTCATGTATTGGATTTCATCGATCATGACGAGGAAAAAGACGTTTTCCCTACCCGCGAGTACACCAGGTGCGCTAAATGCCCAATTCATGGCTTGACCTATCTGTTCCTTGTCAAGGCAATCTCGAAAGCCATCCATATCCTTACACACATTGTCGTTGTTTATTTCAGATGCCATCTCTCTAAGCACGGCAAAATTCCAAGGACGATTTTCATTATCTAAAATGGTCCGTGTTTTAAACGATAAAAATTGGCTCATAAAAGTGCGATAATAAATATCTGAAAATTCCAGTAGCCATTGTCGACAATCCTGCACTTCAAAATAAAACGGGATTACTAACCCGTTTTGATTCCACAAGATGTTGAACAGTCGCTGCATCATGACCGATTTGCCACATTTGCGCCGGCCTAATAAGGCACGGGATTTGGCCGTTTCTTTGGGTATCTGATGAACCCAGTTCATCAGTAATTCCATTTGCGGTTTTCTACCACAAAACAGCGAGGGATCGCCTATTCGTTCTTTTAAAGCATATTTCATGTTTAGTAACCTGACTGCTGCCCAAATCCAAGGTTTCCAGGGCAGTTGTCGGAGGGTATTATTAAAACGCTCAATGAGATTTGTTAAACCGGTTTTTTGACCAACTGGACAATGTCTATCTGGCGGGCAGCATAAGCCTCCCAAAAATACCATAAGACTTCTGCTTCAATCCTATATTTCCTGCCAACCTTGGGAAGAGGAAATCGCAAAATGTCTAATCTTATCAAAACGCAACCATTCAGGATTGAGGGGAATTGCAGCCTCAGAATTATGATAGATCAAAAGCTGTACCTTGTTCTGAATTTTCATGATTAAGGCTATAGCG
>CAYFOB010000672.1:0-2490 GCA_964344525.1 uncultured Thiomargarita sp. | reverse complement strand
TCACCTGATTTGGTAAGGCAGGACGAATTTCAATGGGTTGATTGACTTTGAAATTCGCATCGCCTAAGCCCATTTGATCAGCGGGTGTGATTGCCATGACTAAAACGCGCCAACCCGTTAAATTATCAGGCACAGTAAATTGGATTTGCGCTTTGCCCTCAGCATCGGTTTTTATGGCAGGATTCCAGTAGCTGACAAATTTGAACAGGGAACGCATGCCTAAACCGGCTGAGCCACCATCCCCCCCCGCATTGGCACCTTTTTTCTCAAATTTGATCCGTCCAACTAGGCGCATGAGTAGACTAAAATTGGTCATGTCCAAGTCATCAAGCTGATAAAAGCCTTTATAGGGATCAAAATAATCTCGCCCTTGCGCCAATAAATCAAATACTGATTCATCAAGGACTGTGACAGCTAATTCTATGGGTGCC
This sequence comes from uncultured Thiomargarita sp., assembly GCA_964344525.1. Taxonomy (GTDB): domain Bacteria; phylum Pseudomonadota; class Gammaproteobacteria; order Beggiatoales; family Beggiatoaceae; genus CAYFOB01. The sequence goes on along the minus strand of CAYFOB010000672.1, from coordinate 2,059 downwards.
TTTGTGTCACCATGTCGTGGTTTCAGCAATTCCCGCTCAAAATAAAGTTTTTCAAAATTTATTTGCTAATACAAGTCCCAAAAACAATAGGGCGCAAACAACCCTGCCGCCCAAAACGACATTTTTGAAAAATGAATAAATAATAACTTTCAACGCGCTTAAATCAAATTTGCATAACTACCGACCAAAAATCCAATTTTAAGACGTATCTAAAAGAATAACTTCAGGTTTAAAACCATAAATAATAGATTTCCACAAAATTTCCCAACTAGGCAATAAATGCCCTAAAAAACGAATGCGGATAAAATCCCACAATTGTATCCGCGAATGTAAACGTCCACGTGCGGCTTTAAACAAAGGGCAGGCGACTTCTTGTACTTGGGAAAGACAAAATTGCAACATCATTAACTGAGCGTTCACTGTGGATAAGTGTTGTTCGTAATAAACGTAGTTATGCTCTAAATTATAGCCCTGACTTTTTAGCGTGTTGAAAGTTTCATTTTCTATTTGGAAGCCGGCACGTCCTCCTCTCATTACGTGATAAATATTGTCTTGGTGTAACTCAATATCTGTTATCCAAGTATTGTAATAGACTTGTTCTCCATCTTTGATTTCCCAATATTCTAGAAAATTTACTAATAACTCTGGATTGCTAGCATTCAAAGGGATGTTGTTGATGTAGTTGTAAACTTGAGTTGTGCCATTTTCATTTTTATTTTCTAGCCTACCAACATCGCTATTTGCTTTATGTTCTTCAACTATTTTAAACATATAAGCGTTTACTTACGGTTTTGCAACCAATATGTAGCGTCATTCCAACTTCTCTAATAATTGAATATGTGGAGCATTAGAGGCTAAAGCATCTTCTACAATTATCATTTTTAACTTGGGGAAAGCTTGACGTATGGCTGGTAGCAAACGCTTGACTTAATTACGTTCACAGTCATTTTTGCTTTCCCCATCTTGGCGAGTAATTGCTTCGGGAAATAACGGAAATACATTAGATTTCGAGGGATGAACTATTACAGCACCAAGCAGTTGATGATAATATTGTTTTCTACCATTACGCAAGTTGGAACGAAAACAATCTTTACAACTGATATTATTTGATGCAAATTGCCCTGTACCATCTAAGCTAACTAGATATCCCCCCAAATATTGATAATTTTCTAAGACTTTTTAGATCGAAAATTGCCGATGAATACTGGTATACGCTTTCCGCAAATCTTCTGGATTAACAGGGTCTAGCACAACGCTGTACTTCGTATCACAAGGAGCTTGTTCTACACCATATAAATTTTTTAAATTTTCCTTTATTGTTTTGTCTAAACGAACCTTATCAAATTGTAATAATGATGGATATTTCAACCTAAACATGGCTAAACCTGACATTAAAACATCTGCTAAAATATATTTAACCGCACCACGGCGGTGTTCAGATATTTTCTCAAATTCATTTCTGACAATTTTTAATAAACCTGGTGCTGATAAGGTTTTTCTTAATTTTAATTGATTTTTATCAGGAATTGGGGGTAATTTTTTTGGCATAAGATTTTTTCTGTTACGAAACCGATTTTTTTAATGTATTGATTTTACCATACTTTTTGTTTGAGCGGGAATTGCTGTCGTGGTTTTGCTTGTAAATCAATGGTGACTTGTTCGCGGGGTTTATACACTGCTTTATCGGGCTGAATGTCTACCAACAATTCTTTGTAGGGATCAATCACATTGGTTTGGACATAACCCATGCGGAAAGCGGGTTTACCTAAATCAACCTGATTTTGGTCAATTGGCTTATCAACACGCGGTGACATGACTGTGACTGAGACAAAAAAGCCAGGTAAATAGTCGGGCTTGATGGGGACTTCAAGAATCTCCATGCTCCCTTTTAGGGTTTGTACCCAGCTTTTTAGTGTGCCAAGGCGTTCTATTGTGATTAAGGCTTGTGCGCCTGGGTACGGATTTTTCACCAAATAACGAGCCGTTTCGCCTACCTTATAATTGTTTTGCTCTGGCACAATTGTTAAACCATGCCCTGGTGCCGTTTCCCACATCACAT
>CAYFOB010000671.1:1411-2497 GCA_964344525.1 uncultured Thiomargarita sp. | reverse complement strand
CAAGATCAGGATGCTCAGTGGCAGCGTAAACAATAACTACAAGGATTACTTTTAAAAAAGGATAAGTCAAAAGCATGCGTGCCATTTCGATTCTATTTTGACTTATCCTTTATTAAAAATAATCCATGAATTGAGTGCACGTTTTAAAATTATTTATTTGAAAATGACATTATGAAATTGAATACAAAAACATGTACGCTAGCAGCCATAACAATAACCATTCCAATAATAACCCACGCTGATATTAAAATATCGGGAACAATCCAAGCAGAAATAGTCAGTTGGGAAATAAGCAATGGCAATCAGAACGTCGTCGCTGAAAGAACAAGTTATAGCCCAACAAAATTTGACAACATGAATCGTCAAACGCTAACTAATGACTATTTAGGTAGTATTCTTAATGAGGGGCCCAATCATATTGCTTTTGATTTTGACGAAAAACTGGGAAACAGTATGAGCGCTAATGCGCGCTATATAGCCACTTTCAATACCTCAGGCAACTTTGGCGCAGGATTAACTGGTGAAGAGGCTTGGGTAGGTTTAGAAACTTCTGGTGGCTTCCATGTGCGTTATGGCACATTAACTGGGGTTTATAAATCATCTCATACACTCATTGATCCCTGGGCGTTTACTTCTTTGCAAACCCGTGGAACAGGCGGGGGGATGGCAGGGGGTCATTACATCCGATTGATAAAAAAGGACGAAAAAATCAAGACTGATGAAATTTGCGAAAACGCATTCTGCATTATCACCGATGAAAGTACAAACGGTTTAGGATTGACCAATGAAGGCTTTGTACAAGGCGCCCTTGAAATGGGCCTCAATACAGGCAGATTTTCTGGCACAATACAAGGGGTTGTTGACGATGCCTCCCACATGGATGGGGCGGGTCTTTTGGAATTGAGATATACCGCACCCCACTACGCCATTTGGCTTGCCGGTGCCTATACTGATCTTGATTCTGGTTTCAAAAGCTTTAAAGAAGATACCGATGCTACAAATAATCGTACCCACAGCAATTGGAAAATGGGCGCTTATTATCAATTTGACATGCTGAAAATCGGATTACAATATGAGGAGGCTGAG
>CAYFOB010000671.1:0-1375 GCA_964344525.1 uncultured Thiomargarita sp. | reverse complement strand
ATATCTCCTCGCTTCTTTTGAATTTATAAAAAATAATGTGAGTATCGCCGGTTGGGTAGCGAATTACATTTCTAATCTTGACAAAAATCAAAGATTGAAAAACACAGACAACACCTTCCTAGATGAAAATGTATCAAGTTGGGCTATTGGCGCTAAATACCATTTTAGTAAGCGTACCCAACTTTATGGGGGCTATCGTCAAACCGACAGCAAAAACAATTACCGTGACGAAAATGTGGCTACTTTAGGTGTTAGACACAACTTTTAATTTACAGTGCATTCAGCCCAACCTTGTGTATGTTGTATAACCAATTCTAACAAAGCTTGAATATAGTCAACATTTTCATTCAAAGCAGGAATATAATGAAATTCCTGCCCACCTGCTTGTAAAAATGTATGGCGGTTTTCTTGATTAATTTCCTCTAAAGTTTCTAAACAATCCGCCGCAAAACCAGGGCATATCACATCAACTCGTTTGACCCCAGCCTTGCCCAATGCGACTAAAGTATGATCAGTATAAGGCTTAAGCCACTCCTCTCGCCCAAATCGTGATTGAAACACGACTTGCCATTTGCTTAAATCAATCTCTTCTGCCACCAAGCGCGCCGTTTTGTGACATTCGCAATGGTAAGGATCACCGGCGACAAAAAAGCGTTTGGGAATACCATGAAAAGAAAATAATAATTGATCTGGTTTTCCGTGTTTGGTCCAATAATTTTTAATTTGCATCGCTAAAGCATGAATGTAAGCTACTTGATCAGGATAATGTGAGACAAAACGCACATCAGGCAACCAACGCCAAAGTTTCAACACATCCGCAACAGCATCAAAAGTTGAACCTGTTGTTGAGGCGGAATATTGTGGATATAGCGGCAATATCAAAATACGTCGCGCATTAGCTTGGCGCAATTGTTCTAAAGCGCTTACAATAGAAGGATTGCCATAGCGCATACCTAAAGCGACCATCATAGGGCCTGCAAAATGTGCATCCACCGCTTTTTGAAGCGCCTCCTGCTGTGCTTGGCTGACAATTAATAAAGGTGATCCACCCTTTGTCCAAATTTTTTGATACTTAAGTGCCGAGCGGCGTGGGCGAACACGTAAAATAAGACCATGCAAAATCAACCACCATAACCAGCGAGGCATTTCTGTCACTCTTGGATCCGCCAAAAATTCTCCCAAATAGCGGCGTAACGCGGCAGGTGTGGGCGCATCGGGTGTACCTAAATTAACTAATAAAATACCAGTTGTTGGTAGGGTGTCATGAGTGTAAGTAGATGTATTATAGATAGTCATTTTAGGAACCTTGATTAAACATGTTTTGAACTGTGATTTATGTGATTGACAATTATGAGGGGGCTAATGCGGATTTTTT
>CAYFOB010000670.1:0-2501 GCA_964344525.1 uncultured Thiomargarita sp. | reverse complement strand
GACACCTTTAAAGAATATTTGAAAGGTGACGGATTAAACATCCATGCCCTACTTGAAAAATACCGACAATATGTACGGAGGCGTGGGTTCAAAGCTTTTGACACTGAAAAACTAAAAGAAGGGGCTTGGCATTACTCTCTTGACGGTTTTATTAACTTTTTTATCGAAGCTTTAGAAGGACAAACTTTTATCGAAGTCCCCTCTGGCGCAGGAAGAACCGATATTTTAATTGTTTATAAGAATCACCGCTATCTCATCGAAGTCAAAGTATTTACCAAAAATAGCCTTTTCAAAAAAGGAAAGGGACAATTAGCCGAATATTTGAAATCTGAAGGTTTGGATGAAGGCTATTACGTCGTCTTTAGCAGTCGGCATAATGAGAAAAATGTGCTGTATGAAGAACAAGAAATAGAAGGTAAGCGAATTTATACCTATATTATTTGTACCCAGTTTCCAACACCCAGCCAAGTTAAAACGCCAAAGGAATTAACTGACAAAATTTCACTCAAGACGGCACGACAGTATCTTTTAGACGTGCTCGTCTTGCGTTTTGATCCCCCATTTTCTATTTATAGAGAATTAGAACAATATTTGTTGACGATTGATGATGAAACTGTGCTAAAAAAGTTGTTAACTGTGGCAGTTCAATCTGAAAGCATTGCTGACTTTCAAAACCTGACTACCCAATCAGAACAAACAGGAAACCACTTATAATGCGCGAATTCAACACATCAGGCCCCTGCAATCCCGCCCTACACTACACCGTTATGCGTGAGGCACTCATTGCAAAAGGGGCAATCAAAGTCAGAAAAGGGCGTTATTTTACCCTTTTTGCGCCTAGACAAGCCGGAAAAACAACCTATTTTCAACTCATGCTTGAATCCATGAAAGAAGAAGGTTTTACCCCAATTTGGATTAGTTTTGAAAAATTGAAGAATGTGACAAGAGACGTTTTTTACCGAGATTTAAACAAGCAACTTCATAAAGGACTCGCCAAACATCAGATTTATTTAAAACAGATTATTACAAGTCAGGTTGAACTTGTAGAATTTTTTGAAGAAAACCCACGTCAATCTATTATTCTTGTCATTGATGAATTTGAAGGCATACCAAATGCGGTTTTAAGTGAGATTATGCATGCTTTTCGGCAAATGTATCATCAAAAAGAGGATCATGCCCTTCATTCCTTGATTCTTGTTGGTGTGAGCACAATTGCAGAACTCGTCACATCAGAAGCCTCTCCCTTCAATATAGCAGAGGAGCTTAAAATAGAGTATTTTACCTTTGCCGAAGTTAACCAATTGATCGAACAACATCAGCTTGAATCAGGACAACAATTTGAACCAAATGTCATCAAAAAGATTTATGAGAATACAAAAGGACAACCCGGACTGGTTTGCGCTTTAGCGGCACATTTGGTTGAAAACGTCAAAAATCGCACCGTCACACGGGATGATTTTTTAGCGACTTTGAACTATTTCTTAAAATCAAAATATGACAAAAACATCCTAAACATTGTCCAAAAGGCGAAAGAAAAAAAGGACTTTATGTGCCGTTTGCTGTTTGATGAAGAGCCCATTGAATTTAGTGTCCATACTGAAGACATTGCTTATTTACATGCCAACGGAGTGATAGAAAACATAAAAAATCATGTGGGTATTTTGGTGCCGTTATATAGTAAGTGTATTATTACAGCATTTCGTCCCATGATAAATGGAGAAAGCAAGCACTATGAATTTGACGCCAATGACACCTTTAAAGAATATTTGAAAGGTGACGGATTAAACATCCATGCCCTACTTGAAAAATACCGACAATATGTACGGAGGCGTGGGTTCAAAGCTTTTGACACTGAAAAACTAAAAGAAGGGGCTTGGCATTACTCTCTTGACGGTTTTATTAACTTTTTTATCGAAGCTTTAGAAGGACAAACTTTTATCGAAGTCCCCTCTGGCGCAGGAAGAACCGATATTTTAATTGTTTATAAGAATCACCGCTATCTCATCGAAGTCAAAGTATTTACCAAAAATAGCCTTTTCAAAAAAGGAAAGGGACAATTAGCCGAATATTTGAAATCTGAAGGTTTGGATGAAGGCTATTACGTCGTCTTTAGCAGTCGGCATAATGAGAAAAATGTGCTGTATGAAGAACAAGAAATAGAAGGTAAGCGAATTTATACCTATATTATTTGTACCCAGTTTCCAACACCCAGCCAAGTTAAAACGCCAAAGGAATTAACTGACAAAATTTCACTCAAGACGGCACGACAGTATCTTTTAGACGTGCTCGTCTTGCGTTTTGATCCCCCATTTTCTATTTATAGAGAATTAGAACAATATTTGTTGACGATTGATGATGAAACTGTGCTAAAAAAGTTGTTAACTGTGGCAGTTCAATCTGAAAGCATTGCTGACTTTCAAAACCTGACTACCCAATCAGAACAAACAGGAAACCACTTATAATGCGCGAATTCAACACATCAGGCCCCTGCAATCCCGCCC
>CAYFOB010000669.1:0-2507 GCA_964344525.1 uncultured Thiomargarita sp. | reverse complement strand
AGTGCAGTGTATGCTCGTCAATTGAGAGAACAGGCTCAACAACGGAGGAAAATCAATTATGATTTTTCTTGATAGTGATATTGTGATAGATTTATTACGTCAATTTCCGCCTGCCATTGCGTGGTTTGATACCCTTGATGAGGAGGAGGAAATCATTTTATCAGGATTTGTGGTTCTTGAATTGATTCAAGGATGTCAAAATAAAAAAGAATTGAAAAAATTACAAAATGAGTTAGCAACTTATGAGACAGTTTGGCCTTCAGATGATAGTTCTAATAAAGCTATCAAGATTTTCACTAAGTATTATTTGAGTCACAATATTGGATTACTTGATGTTCTGATTGGTCAAACAGCTGTTGAGTTAGATGTACCGTTATACACGTTCAATCAAAAACATTATCAAGTTATTCCTCATTTACAAACTGTACAACCTTATCAAAAAACGGGATCAATGCCAGTTAAGTAACTGATGTTACGCACTCTCGTTCCACCACTCTTTGCGGAGCAAAGGGGCATGCATTCCTTCGCCTCGCTTCACTGCCATTAAGTTAAGGAAAACCAGACCTGGCAGGTCAAAGTCAAAACCAAGTTTTGTCGGTGATTTTTGACCTGGCAGGTTTGGGTTTAACCTGCCAGGTCTGGTTTTAACTTAATGGCAGTGTCGCCTCGCTTGGGAACGAGAATAAATTCAGCTTCATATGCTGAAAATTTTACAACACGGATTATTAAAAATGATAAAAAAATTACATATCATTGCTCTTATTGGGCTTTTTAGCTTGTCTTTTGCTTTTTCAAGTGTGGGGGCTGATGAAACCTCAGAAGAAGAATGGTTAGGGATTGAGGTGCAAGATAAAATATATTGGATACCTACAAAAGTTGTACAAAAATACCCTGACTTGATCATGTTGATTATGGAAAATCCATCAATGGAGAATTTTTCAAAACGGCGCTATTGGCTTGGTTTATTGGAAGTTATGAATCCTTCTCAAGTAGAAAAACTTTATCACATTTTGGACAAAGAAAGAAAAAAGCTTAAAGCCATTGATGAAAAATATGGTGACATATCGTCACCTATTTATACTTTGTTTACGCGAGAAGAACAGTTAGAATTAGCACAAATTTACAATGAACTTGTTGTTCAATATAATCAACAGGGTATGTTTAAACAAGCCTTACCCTTGGCTGAAAAAGCCTTTCAAATTAGAACTGTAATGCTAGGTGAAAAACATTCTTCAACTATTACAAGCACAAATAATTTGGCTTTAGTTTACCAATCTTTGGGTAGTTATGTTGAGGCGCTGCCTTTATTCAAAAAGGTGTACTTTTTCACTCAGGAAATTTTTGGCGAAAAACACCCTTATACTATTGCAAGCATACATAATTTGGCTTTAATTTACAAAGATTTGGGTACCTATGCAGAAGCGTTGCCTTTATCCAAAAAAGCTTATTCTCTCAGCCTGGAAATTTTGGGTGAAAAACATCCTTCTACTTTCACAAGCTTAAATAGTTTGGCTTTAATTTACAAAAATTTGGGTACTTATACAGAAGCGTTGCCTTTATCTGAAAAAGCTTATTCTCTCAGCCTGGAAATTTTGGGTGAAAAACATCCTTTGGCTCTCACAAACCTAAATAATTTGGCTTTAATTCATCTAGATATGGGCAATTATGCTGAGGCATTGCCTTTATCCAAAAAAGCTTATTTTCTTGAGAAGGAAATTTTGGGCGAAAAACACCCAGATACTCTCACAAGCTTAAGTAATTTGGCTTCAAATTACCAAGATTTGGGTAATTATGGTGAAGCATTGTCTTTATCCAAAAAAGCATATTTTTTTAAGAAGGAAGTTTTGGGTGAAAAACATCCTTCGACTCTCACAAGCCTAAGTAATTTGGTTTTAATTCACCTAGATATGGGCAATTATGCTGAAACATTACCTTTATCCAAAAAAGCATATTTTCTTAAGAAGGAAATTTTGGGTGAAAAACATCCTTCGACTCTCACAAGCCTAAATATTTTGGCTTCAAATTACCAATATTTGGGTAATTATACAAAAGCGTTGCCTTTATTTGAAAAAGCTTATTTTCTCAAGAAGGAAGTTTTGGGCGAAAAACACCCAGATACTCTCACAACTTTAGTTAATTTGGCTGGCAGTTACCAATATTTGGGTTATTATGGCAAAGCGCTACCTTTATCCAATCAAGTTTATTCTCTCAAGAAAGAAGTTTTTGGTGAAAAACACTCTTTAACTCTCGAAAGCCTAAATAATTTGGCTGGCAATTACCAATCTTTGGGTCGTTATGCTGAGGCTTTGCCTTTATTTGAAAAAGCTTATTTTCTCAAAAAGGAAGTTTTGGGTGAAAAACACCCAAATACTCTCACAACCCTCGGTAATTTGGCTTCCATTTACAAAGATTTGGGTAATTATGCAAAAGCATTACCTTTATCCGAAAAAGCTTATTCTCGATGTTCAAGTTAGTAAATAAAAATATTATTAAGTACTAATATAGGA
>CAYFOB010000668.1:0-2511 GCA_964344525.1 uncultured Thiomargarita sp. | reverse complement strand
CTGCACTAGTGGACCACTTGAAATTTTAGCAATCCCATTCAACTGAACCAGTGCCCTAGATTTGAGGTTTTGACTTATCCTTTATTAACTGATGTTACGCACAGATGTTCTAAAATGCTACAAATACCATTTCTTTAAGAAATGGTATTTGTTTTGAGCTCATCAAAATGTACAAATACTTTTTATGAAATTATAAAAATAACAAATAGCAAAAGCGTTTGAGAACAAAGGTGCGTAACATCAGTTATTTAATTTAAAATTGGCTTATATTTTATAAGTGCTAAATTATGAATTTTCAAGTGCCTAATGCAAAGTGCCGCAGCGGCACTTTGCGTGGTACAAACTATCCAGTATACATTTCACGCAATACCTTTTTGTCAAGTTTACCCACACTGGTTTTAGGTAAATCCTCAGCAAAGGCTACCTTAACCAAAATGCCCCATTTTGGAAGGGTTCCTTGATTAACGGCTTCTTTAAAAAAGTGCTGAAAATCTTTTTCAGACACTTCGTTTCCAGGCACAATCACTGCCAATGGGCGTTCCCCCCATTTTTGATCTGGCACGCCAATCACTGCGACTTCCTTGACAGCAGAATGTTGAGAAATCAGGTTTTCCAGTTCAAGAGAGGATATCCATTCACCAGCTGTTTTGATCACATCTTTAATACGATCCGTGATATGCAAATAGCCTTCTTCATCAATCCGCCCAACATCGCCGGTGTGCATCCAGCCATTGCGCCAAAGTTCTTCAGAACGTTCGTTTTCTTTAAAATAGCCTTGGGTGAGCCAAGGTGAACGAACCACAATTTCGCCTGTCTCTTTTTCATTGTCGTCAGCATCAACGGTTTTGAACTGCACAAAAGGTAGAGGGAGCCCTGCGAAACAGCGCGTTTCCACTTGTTCACTCTTTTCCTGCGCTAACATCTCAGGTTTGAGGAGCGCTATCGACAAACCTGGGCAAGTTTCAGATAAACCATAACCCGCATAAACATTAATATTATGTGCCATCGCCTTTTCACATAAGGCGTGTGATAAGGCGCCACCACCAATCACAACTTTCCAATTCGATAAATCCAGATGTTGAACGGCTGGGCTATTCACAATCATTTGTAAAATTGTGGATACACAATGAGAAAATGTGACTTTTTCCCCAACAATCAATTTCATCAGGATTTCTGGTTCATAACGCCCAGGATAAACCTGCTTGAGTCCCAAAAGTGTGGCAGCATAAGGTACGCCCCATGCATGAACATGAAACATGGGAGTTAATGGCATGTACACATCTTTTGAATTGAAGGTACTTTGAGAGCTAAAACCATTGAGCGCTGTAATGATGCTCAAAGTATGCAGCACCAATTGACGATGACTAAAATAAACCCCTTTGGGTAAACCAGTCGTGCCAGTGGTATAAAATGTTGTTGCCCTGGTATTTTCATCAAAATCAGGAAAATCAAAAGACTCTGCACTCTCAGCCAACAAATGCTCATATTCACCAGCCACTGCCAATGACGTTTCTGGATACGTCTCAGCATCAGTCAAAACCACAAATTTTTTGACAGTTGCCAACTTATCCGCCACGCCCCCCAACAAAGGCAGAAAATCCGAGTTGAGCAAAATAACAGAATCCTCAGCATGATTAATGGTGTAGAGAATTTGTTCAGGAGGCAAGCGCATATTAATGGTATGCAAAACGGCACCAAGCATGGGGATTGCAAAAAAACATTCTAAATAGCGATGACTATCATAATCCATAACCGCCACCGTATCGCCCGCTTTCACTCCTAATTTGGTGAGCGCATTAGCTAAACGAGCAATGCGTTGGTTAAGTGTTGTGTAGTTATAGCGCTTTAAATCACGATAAACGATTTCCTGGTTTGGGGTGTAAACAAGCGGCGTTTGCAATAAATGCTTGATGAGTAATGGATAATCGTATGCAGATGCAGTACGTTGTATGAGATTGTCTGACATTATTATTTCTCCTTAAGGAATGTGTCTTATCAGTTATCAATGAGTCAATTTCATGGTTAAATTAGCTCTCTTTCGTGTGTTTTCCCCATTTTGGCTTGTGCAATTGATTCCTGTAAGTGTTCAGCATTTGCGGGATTTGATAATAAATAAAGTGTTTCTTGCCAGGAATTAAACTCATCAAGGGACATTAATAAGGCTTTTTCGCCTTTATCATTACAAATAATGGTGGGTTCAACATTATAAATGACTTGTTCTATCAAATGATTTAAATTGATTTGTGCGTGATTAACAGTTACAGCATCCATAAAAATACCTATTCAATTGCAATTAGCTAAACTGAACTGGGATGTTAAGATTAATTTTTCAATGGTAAATTTTTATAAGCTTGCTCTATTACTCGATGTTCAAGTTTTTTTGTTTGAGTACATCCAATGGATGACAACGAATAAAACCTAAGACACAACAATAAGCTAAAACCTTTTACTCAAATTAACTAACTGATGTTACGCACTCAATTTCTGCAACTCAACAAAACTGGCCTGCAA
>CAYFOB010000667.1:0-2518 GCA_964344525.1 uncultured Thiomargarita sp. | reverse complement strand
TCTTTCTCGTTTTCTGAAAAAGACTTTTCATTTTTTCCAAAACAGCCTCTCAAAGAGCTTCAAAGATAATTCGACTTCTTGAAGCATTTGTTGTTCTGCGTGTACAACCATAAAGTTCGTGCCGCCTGCCAAATGCCCAATAATAGTTGCATCAGTCACCGCAATGATCGGTGGAGTATCAATTATAATGAGATCGAATTGTTTGGAGATGGTTTCCAGTAATTCTTGAAAACGATCATGCATCAGCAATTCTGAAGGATTCGGGGGGTATGTACCAGCTGGTAGGAAGCTCATGCTAGGCGCTTCATCCCCAGGATTTTGAATCGCCTCTTCCAGTTCACATTCCCCATTGATGACATCAGATAAGCCAGGCGAAATTTCCCGCACTAGCAGATGATGTAAATGCCCATTTCGCATATTTCCATCAATCAGCAACACTCGCTTGCCTGCATTTGCAAAAAGATGGCTTAGATTAACAGAAATAAAAGCTTTACCGACTTCCTGTGTTGGGCTAGTGATGGTGATAAATTGTTTATCCATTAAAGCAAAAAGTAAACTCGTGCGTAGGCGGCGCAAACTTTCTATAGCGCTATCTCTGGGTTCGTGTATTGCTAGTACTTGATGTTCCGCAGTCACCCCTTTAATTTTTGTAGTCGCTTGTTCAAATAATTCAACTTTTCTACGGATTCTTGTGAGCTGCGCCTGTTTTTCTGAATGTGGCACAATAGCTAAGATGGGCAAGTTCAAGCGCTGTTCAATAATATTGGCTGAGCTGATACCTTTTTGCATCGCTTGACGCACAAAAACCAAAAATAAGCCTACAAATAAACCAAATGATACTCCCCCTGCTATAATTAAGTGCTTTTTGGGTTTGACTGCTTCAGTCGGTATGATTGCGGGATCTACGATATAGACATTACCAAGAATACCCGCTTTGGCGAGATTCAATTCCTGTTCTTTTTCGAGTAACAGAGAATACACTTCACTGGCAATTTTCACATCACGCATGACTTTGGTTAAATTGATTTCAGCATTGGGTAGTTTGTTAATCCGTTTATTCAGCTGACTTCGTTTATATTTCAAGTTGTTAAGTTGTTTTTCCAAAGAAATTAAATAGGGGTTTTTTCGGGTATATTGACGTTTATACTCTATTTGTAGCAGTTCCCATGAAGAAATCTGTTTTTCTATTTCTGATAATTGACTTAACAAAGTACGATTTTCTAAGTCTATATTAACGCTGCCATATTTTTTATAATGGGCAATCAATTTGGCTTCTGCCGCCTCTAAATTGGCTTTGAGCGTTGGCAAGCGACTACTGACAAAATTCAACATTCTTTCCACTTTTTGCAGCTTGCGTTCAACATTTTGTTGTACATAAACTTGGGCAATTGTGTTGATAATTTGGGTAATTTTCTCCGGTTCAGAACCTTCTATGCTCACTTGTAATACGCCTGTTTGCCTACTTTTTTCGCTGGCTTTCAATCTTCCCTGAAGATAAAGCACCGCCAAAGAATGGGATTGTTTGGTGACGAAAAATGCCGTTCCTGGGCGTGCATGGAGTTCAGCAACCATTATTTCTACTGAGTCCGTCTTTGCAAGCTGCCCAACAATGCCATTTAGCAAGAAATTATTCTCTGCATCATAAAGTTGATATTGGTTATTTTCACCGGCTATCAGTTTAAGTGTTTTGTTTTCGTAAAGTTCAGAAACGGTTAAATCAGCGATTTCAAACCGCTCGCCTCCCCAAGCATATTGAGAGAGTTCCCACAAAGGTTCTCTGGTTTTTTCGCTCTCTTGGTAGCGACGGGCAATGGCGGCACCAATAATCGGAAAATAGTGTGGTTTGGGTTTGATATCCAAATTTAATTTTTCGACGACTTTTCCAATCACTTGACGGGAACGGATAATTTCAAGTTCAGCTAACGTTTCTTCATTTTCATTTTGTAACAATTTGGAAATATCACCCAAAGCCCCAACATTTTTTGTCTCCAGTTGTAACATCGCATCAGTGCGATAGATAGGTGTGGCTACCATCGCATAAAAAACGGCGATGCCCACTATGACAAGTGTTATCGCCGCAATCAACCATTTTTTTTCTACAATGAGAGCCCAATAGATTCCTAAATCAATTTCATCTTCGTGGCGTTTGATTGTGTCCATGATTATTTAAAAGTCTCACCATCAATAATCGTATTTAAATCAGCACTTGTGCGTGCTGGATACCATATCGCTTGCAAAGTGGGCAGCACTTGCACGATAACTCTATTCCAGCGCGTCAAATTGGTGGGGGCTGCGTATACGACATCTCGTGCTTGCAATGGAAAATTCGCTGCCAATAACATGGCTTCCACAGAGCTGGCATCTAGGTGATAAACAATTGGGATAGCCTGGAAAGTCTTGGTGCTTCTATCGTATTTAATGTTTTTATAGCGAAATATAAAAATTTGACCCGGATCCACCGAGGTTAAGAGGCTGTTTTGGAAAAAAATGAGAGAAGACTCTTTACCTTTTCAGAAAA
>CAYFOB010000666.1:1330-2522 GCA_964344525.1 uncultured Thiomargarita sp. | reverse complement strand
GCCTGGAAATTTCCGCCATCCTGCACTAGATGAGGGTATTTCTACGCGCTTACTGGTTTATGCCGGCAACCTGATTGCTAAAAACATTGAAACTAAAGCGGCTTGTCAAATGACTTTGGTGCGTCCGCTTACTGATGATCCTGATATGCGTGATACCTTGGATGCTGCGGTAAACACCTATTTTTAAGTCAGGTATTTTTTGGAGTCCAAAGCTTTAGGAATGAGAATTAAATAATATCCCAAACTAAACCTGACAGGTTTTAAAAACCTGTCAGGTTTGACTTAGAAGTTTTAGAAGTTATTAAAGTCTCATTCCTTAGTTTTGGACATCCATAATAATTACAAAGGTTGTGATACCATGAGCGTAAAACTAGAAGACTACCGAGAAATCCTCGAAAAAATTTCCCCTGATGTTCACGACACATTAGAAGCCAGCTTTAGCGAAGCCGCCCATTTTATGTCTCCGGGTGGATTGCGTAATTATTTGGAAGGCGCACGCGCTTTGACTAAATTAGGACGTGGCACTGACATCGTTATTTCATATCTACAAGAAATGCCACTAGTGCAGGATGGCGGAAATTTCCAGGCCACCTACACTCGAAGCAGAGCTTCGATGAATGCATTCCCAAGCAGGAGCTTGGGAACGAGAATAAATAGGTTTTCTCGTTCCCAAGCTCCCGCTTGGGAATGCATGCCCCGAAGCTCCGCTTCGAGTGGCCTGGAAATTTCCGCCATCCTGCACTAGTTGTTAAAGAAGTCGGTGAAGATGTGATAGGTGATGCCATTGGGGCTGCTTTCAAATTGTCTTCAATGACAAGCGGCTCCGTTATCAGTTTATGGTTCTCCACACTCTCTCTCGCAGCGCAACGGCTAGGTGATGCCGAATTATTACAAGATTATCTGAACTTTGTACACCAGTTATCTGTTAAAGCGTCGCGGGGCTTGCGTCCAATGTTAAATCGCCTTGAGATTTTGCTTGGACAACTCACTTTAGGTGGTTTGCGCCGTTGGGCTATGTGGGGCGCACAAGCTCATAGCCGTGATCTCAACACATTACAAGAGTATTTTGATTTACAAACAGCAGATTCATTGGCGGTGTTACAACAAGAACGGCGTGGCACCTTGTTTGTGGACACCCATCGCCGCCTGAATTTTTATTTACGTGCTTTTTGGGGACGTGACTATGCGTCCA
>CAYFOB010000666.1:917-1320 GCA_964344525.1 uncultured Thiomargarita sp. | reverse complement strand
TGAAACCCGTGAAGGTTTGCGCCCTTATATTGAACATAATATCATTCATGTGCCTGATGCCTATGATGATTTTCAAGGGGTGAAGGGAACTGAAATCTATCGCGCTACGGTTGCCCACACGGCAGCTCATATTATGTACACTCGTACCAGTTTATCGGCGGAATCCCTCACACACCAATACAAATGTTTTTTATGGCACTGTTTGAAGATGCTCGTATTGAAACACTTGCTATTGCCGAATTTCCGGGATTACGTCAATTATGGTTGAATTTATTTCCCAACGATAAAAAAGATGATGTAGTTGTTTTAATGGAAAGGGCGGCGCGAGGAATGCTTGATCCTGATTATCAGGATAATGATACCTGGGTACAAGCCGCAGTGGAGGCTTTCCGCACTCGTGCCG
>CAYFOB010000666.1:0-907 GCA_964344525.1 uncultured Thiomargarita sp. | reverse complement strand
ATTGGGATTTAGGGGTTGAATTCTATAATAAGCTGTCTTCGACTCAAGCGATTCCCAACGTCTACCAGTTGGAAAAAGGTTTTTCCATTCCCTACCGGGACGATAATCGTTTTATTTGGGCATTTCAAGATAATGTGTGGGAGCAAGAAATTGATTATATTGCTGCTACCGTATGATGATAATGCAAAGGCGCGTTTAGCAGGTATGCAAGGTGGATTGTCTACCCGTATGGGAGCTGCAATGCGTCATGCCGGATATTTTCTTAGCAAACGTCCCCAGCGTAAAAAGTTGTTGTTGCTAGTTAGTGATGGCGAACCTGCTAATCTTGATGTTCGTGATCCGCAGTATCTACGCCATGATACCAAAAAGGCTGTAGAAGAATTGAGCAAAACCGGTATTACCAGCTATTGTCTAACACTAGATCCGCAAGCAGATAATTATGTCTCACGGATTTTTGGAGCTGGCGGTTATACGATTGTAGATCATGTGCAACGCTTGCCTGAGAAGTTACCAGCGTTGTTTATGGGGTTGACTAAATAGAAATTTTATAAAAGACTTCCGAGGTTTTAAAAACCTCGGAGGTCTTTATATAGGGCAACAGCGTCGAAATGACTTTGCTCTTTTCATTACAAATCATCCAAAGGGCTTATTACTCCTTCACCCCCCTGCTTCAAGACATGGGTATAAATCATTGTTGTCTCCAAGTCCTTATGTCCTAATAAAGATTGGATCGTGCGGATATCCGTACCCCGCTGTAGCAAATGCGTAGCGAAGCTGTGCCTAAAAGTATGCGCACTTACCTTTTTTGTAATCCCCACTTTATGCACCGCTTGCTTAATCGCTTTATTTATCACCGATTGATCAATATGATGTCGCCGAATTATCCCACTACGTGGGTCTTTAGACA
>CAYFOB010000665.1:1276-2523 GCA_964344525.1 uncultured Thiomargarita sp. | reverse complement strand
TTTCTGAAAAGGTAAAGAGTCTTCTCTCATTTTTTTCCAAAACAGCCTCTAAAGGTATTTTCAACAAAGTCGCCTCTAATTTACCCTCTTTTCTCGCTTCTTCTAACAAATTTTTGGTATCCAAGCACAAATGTCCTTTTAGCAACAACGCTTCCGCCTTATAAAGTCGCATTTCGCAATGATCAATAATATTCCACGCCTCTTCAAAATCTTCTTGTGCTTTTTGGAGTTTTTTTTGTTGGTGGAGGAAATTTGCGCGTGTGAGAAGAATTTCAGGCATCCAATCTATTTTATTTGATTGACGGATGTTGTCTACGGCTTCATCTATTTTTGCAAGTGCTTCATCCTTGAATTCAAGCGCCCAATAAGCGCGGGCAAGTGCAAAATTGTCAAGTGCAGAAAAAACCTCTCCCCGATCACTTAACCAGAGAGAAGAAGTCATTGATTGCACTATTTCCAACACATTTTCCCGTTCATTTTGAGTCTTTGCTTTATCCAACAACAAAGCGCAGTAGGGAGCTACATGCGCTGAAAACAAGGAATGAGGCTTATTTTCATGAGGTGGCTTACCAAACTGAAGCTGATACATCAGCTCCTCTTCAAGACGTACCCAATCAGGAACTGGCTTAAGCTGTTGTAATTTTTCGGCCTCTTGAAATTGTTGTAAAGCCGCCTCTAACTGATTTTGTCGATGCAGCGCAATCGCTAATTTAACACGGCAGGTAACTTGATGCGCTAAATCTTTAATTTTATCCGCATAATTGATCCCCTTCTTAGCGGCTTCTTTTGCCCTGCTGAATTCACCAAAAACCAAATGAATATCGGCAAGTTGCCTTGCTGTGGCAGCTGCTGTTCTATAAATTTCTTTTTCGACAGTTTCATCATTTGAGCCAAAGAGTCGACTAAGCTGTAGCCACACATTAAAAAAATTCAGAAGTGAGACTGTGAGTGCTTTTGCCTCTTTCAATCGTCCTAATGACCATAAACAAGAGGCCAGTCTGGTTTTGACATCTATTGATAAAGGTGTGTCAGACATTTTAAATGTTTCCCAATCACCAGACGGAAAAAAGGCAGACATCAAAGTCAGCGTTTGCGCATAGTTACCACGTCTATTGACTAAAAGCTCATCATCATGAATAATGCGTTTCATATACACATCCCATGCTGCCTGGTATTCCTCTGCCAAACAGCCATGCACTACCGCTTGATATAAGGGTTCTAATTCTTCAGGTTCTGATTGAAAATAT
>CAYFOB010000665.1:0-1266 GCA_964344525.1 uncultured Thiomargarita sp. | reverse complement strand
AAACAACTGGTGGTGAGCCTTTTTCCATGCTGCTGAGGCGCTTTTTTGCCGCAATTGTTCGCCAAAATACTGGCGTATCAGTGGATGCGTATCATAATCACTCCCAAGCAATAAACCTGCGTCACGCAAGCGCGCTAACAAATTTTTCCATTGTTCTCCTGATAAATGGGCTAATGGTTGAGCAATCTCAGCTTTAAGTAGCGCCTTTTTGGCACCCTCAGTCATTGGGCGATCAAATAAATCGAGCAATCCTAAAAAAGTCCGTTCTTCATCTGTTGACCAATCATTATCATAAAAACGCATCACACGTTGTGCATGTTTAGATAACAAAGGTAATTTTTGGTGTTGATTGACATCACCTTGATAATGATTAACCAGTAACTTGCCCAATAACACTAACGCCAACGCATGTCCCCCATAAGCCTTAACAGCTGCTTTTAATTCATCAGGCAAGCCTAGAACTCCAAGCGAATTTAGCAATTGAACGCCGTCTTCTTCTTTTAAGTTTTCCAAATCAATCGCCTGATAGCCACGAGACTTGTTTAATTCCACTAAGGGTTGTCGAGAGGTGACGATAATGAGCGCATGTTCCGCTAACCCCTGCCGTTGTACTTCGCGCAATAAGTAACTTAATCCAAAATCTTTAAATTTGCCATCAGCCTCTTCACGATTTTGTAAGGATTCAACACCATCCAATACCAAAATAGATGATTGTTTTTGCAACAATTCTGCCAAACGATGTGCTTTAGCAACTTCATCATCAAATGATTGGGACTCCCCAAAAAACGGCAAGGCCTCTTCAAAAAATTGCGCTGATGATGTTTGATGTGTGCCTTGGCTATAAAATGACCAAGCAAAGACACGCAAAGCACATTTCATGCGCCTCTGTACCCAATCATAAACCAAGGCTGATTTGCCAACGCCGCCAGCCGCAATGAGACCAACAATATGAGTGTCTTTATTGCAAAAAGCGTCCGTTATGGTAGACAATTGTTCGGTGCGCCCAACTAATGGTGTGGTTGGATTGGGAAGGGGATTGATCTGACTTTGTGCATTTTTCTCAGGAGTCATTATCAAATCATCCCAACTGAGCGCCACCGATTTTGGGTTTTGATAAATCACAGGTAACCAACTGACTCCTGGATATTTTTCTTCGTAACCTCTTTCACATAATTTTTTTCTGGCTTCGTGTACTGCTGAATGTAAAAACTGCTGAGAAAATGCCCTGAGAAAAATGCCTAAAAACTCGTGAGCCATCTTATCTGG
>CAYFOB010000664.1:0-2525 GCA_964344525.1 uncultured Thiomargarita sp. | reverse complement strand
TTTTCTGAAAAGGTAAAGAGTCTTCTCTCATTTTTTTCCAAAACAGCCTCTAAGTTTGCTTTTCAGCTTAACTGAGGGTTGTAGTTCCGTTGGTGTATCATCGTCCACCAGCTCGACTTGCTTTTCTTCTGATAAAAAAACCGTTTTTTCGCTGAGCAAAGTGGGATTAAAACGCACTTCTCCAAAACCTTCGGCACGACGTTCACCTAAACCACGTTGCATTAAAGCTTCTAACTGACTTTTTTCTAGTTTGCCATTTTGACATTCAAAAACAATACATGAACCTGCGGCTAAGCCAATATAAGAGGAATGAGGTTGTCCCCAATTTTGATGCCACCCATCAATGCGTGTGGTGCGAGTGAGTACTGCGAGTCGTTCATCAGTTGTGCTTCGAGGTAATAAGCTGACTCCTAAGTGTTTTTCTAGTTCTTGTTGTAAATCAGTTATATCGGTGCTGGGGCGTAAGCGGGAGTTCCGTAGCAATAAGTCTGAACAAAGCCATAGAGTCAATTCTTGCTTGTTATCTATTATTGTCGCTGCGCTCGGTTTAGGTTGATTGGCCTTTAATTCGACCCAACCATAATCGTCTTTTTTTGATTGACCTAAGCGAATATTGGTATTTAGCATTTCCCACCAATTTTTGCCATGTGCCTGTATTAGTTTGTCAGCAATGGATTGACGCAATTTCAAGACTGATTGTAGGCGAGTGCCCGTTTTTATGGCTTCAAAACTAAATACGCCACCTACGGTTTCATTTGGACGTTGATATTCGTCATCAATCGTGCCGTGTGTTGTCAGTTGTAAAGGTGTTTTTAATAAGTCGTTCTCAATGATATAGCCGTTGCGATGTTGTTTGAGTTGTACACCAGATTCGTTTGTCATCATACGGTTATAGGCGGTCTTGTTGTCTTTATCTTTTTGATAGAATAAAGCCATTGGCACTGGCAATCCGCGTGTTTTTGAATATTCTAAGTAAGCATTATTCACTTGAATATTTCCACGAGCTACCTCGTTTAATAAGTTTAGCTTTTTCTTGCTGAGTAATTGACTAACTGCCGCTAATATATGAGTGCCAGGAATATAATCTCGGCTTTCTACTACATTGCCAAATTCGCCTTTTGCAATAATAACGGGACTTTTTAAGCTTAAATGTAAAGGTATTTCTAGCCAAGCATTTGTATTTGAGGGTTCCTCTTGTGTAAATTTCCGTGCTGATTTCGCTGATAATTTATCAAGGCTAGGCAATTTCTCTGGTTGTTTGAGTCTTTTTAAGGCTTCCTGCTTTTCAATCGCATCAAATTTAAATTGACAACGTCCTAACCCCCGTCGTCGTTTACCACCTAATCTTTCAACCGTTTGAGTTCCTGCCCATAGTAAGGCATAAGCGGTTTGTTTTTGAGCCTCGCTGAAAACGTCTTCATCAAGATAAACTTGCGCTTTTAACACAGCACCTGCTCGTACCACTTCATCAAAATGTAAGTTGTGATCAATGGCTTGACCATTTTTATCAAGTTGCACACTTGGTTTGATAAAAGTGAGCGCTTTTTTTAATTTGGGTGAGAGCTGTTTTCGCAAGGCACTCGGAAAACGAGCAGTGCGTATAGTTAAAGTTGCAGCTTGTGGTGAAATATCGGGACGGGTCATGTTAGGTTGATCACCAAATAATAAAGTGACCCAAGATTGCCAAGTTCCATTAGCTGAGCCATTTTTAAGTATTTTTTTATTTGCAATGGCTTCTAGCACGAACTGCGTACCAACTCGATAAGTGAGTTCAGAAGCCCCAATATTTTCACGTAGGCGGTTGGTGGCAAATAAATAGGCTTGGTTGCCAGAAGTTTCTAATAAAACGAGGTGCATTTTCATTGTAGCGGATTTTTTGGGGGGGCAAATAATTGCGTTATAATAGTCAACACGAGAGACAGAGCTAAAAAAAAATTAAATCTCTATCTTTTTTCAGAAACATCGATCAACTTATTTCACTAGGGCTTATGATTCTACCTAAAGCATTTCAATTTAAGTAATGGAAGATTAGGCGACTCTGGTCTTGGGCGCAAACTTTGCCGATTACAATCAATCAATAAATCCAGTTCTTCCAATACCAATTGTCCAATTAAAGGCTCACATAAGGGTGGTCCAATGACACAATCAGTCACCATAGTTCGGTTAAGTAAGGTAATTTCTAAGCCTCGCCCTGTTGGTAATTCCTCCTTACGTTCATCAGCATAGGTAACAATCACTTTATTACCACGCATGAGACCTAATTTTTCCACTTCATCCTCTGGTAACAATACCATTACCGCACCACTATCGACCAAACAATCACGCTCACTAATTGGTATTTGTTCTACTTTAAGATACCCTCGTTCAACCAGTCCGACATCAACAATATTACGTAACAGTGCTTTCGTTCTTACTTCACCCATAAATTTCAACCTCAGAATTACCATAAATCGAAGTCCAGACTGTAATAATAATCATATCAATCACATAAATCACAGTTCAAATTATTTAGGGACAAGTCTATT
>CAYFOB010000663.1:0-2526 GCA_964344525.1 uncultured Thiomargarita sp. | reverse complement strand
TTTTTATTAAAATATCATAATATTCTAATTAACTAACTTGAACATCGAGTTAAAGAATTATATAGAGTCAAAAAAGTGCAACGCAGTTCAAGGCGCGAAAATCGTGAAGATGATAGCCAGCTCTCTTTGCCAATACGCCAGTTGGAAAAAAGTCCCCACAAATTTTCTTATTTAGCAACTGATTTGCGTGTGGCAGTGGTCTCAAAAAAATTTGCAACACCGATAGTCACCTTAGACTACACAGATATTGATGGTGATGGGATTGAAGAATTTTTCCTGCTTACCCAAAATCAACAAATGTGGTTGTTTGATCCCAATGGTGTTGAAAAACGGCTGGTCACATTACCAAAAAATACTAACCAGTTTGAAATTAACTGGCTAAATTCAAAAAGTGACTTTGCTTTTGTTGGTGCGACAAATGAGGGGATTTTTAAGATCAATCATGACAAACCAACCGTTGACTTTATTGTGACGCAACCCTCTGAAGGATTTTTTTTACATGATATAGATCGTGATGGTGATTTAGACCTACTTGCGCCGATACTTGACCAACCTCTCACAAATCGTGGCAATGGTACCTTTTTTAAGGAAACCTTTTATAGATCACAAGATTCTTTCAAGCACTTGAAAAACTATAAATTTATTGCCTCCTCTGATTTAAACCGAGTGGGTAGACAAGATTTGGTAGCCATTAATCAAAGCGGTGAATTTGTTATTTTAAAAGATGGGGGCGGCGGCACATATAATATTGTTGCAAATATTAGTCATAAAGAATATAATAATATATATGGGCTAAAAATTGCAGACTTTGACAATGATGGATATGGTGATTTGTTTTTTTTGAAAAAAGATCAAATACAAATTCAAAAAAATCAAGGTCAATATCAATTTGTAGAGGCATTAACCATTAACGCAAAAATACCGTTTGTCTCTACCGAAATTGTTGATTTTAATAATGATGGACTCAAAGATATCGTCACTTTGGATCAAAAAGGGGCTCTTGATCTCTACCTTAACAAGGGACTTTTTATTTTTAATAAACACGCTCTTATAAAATCTCTTGGGGGAAATCACTTAAGTAAAACGGATTTTAACGCTGACGGCGCTGTTGATTTGATCATGCTGAACAATCAAGGCGAATTGGTGATGATCGAAAATCGCTCCAAAAACCTTGGAAAATCAATTTCGCTCCAATTGACGGGCACTCGGAGTACCAAAAGCGGTGATCTCACTCAAGTTGAAATCCACAAAGCGGGAAAATATTTATTTTACGAATCACAAGAAAAAATCCTAAACATTGGAATAGGGCAAGAAGACTATGTAGAAATATTGAGAATCACCTGGCCTAATGGCTTTGTAGAAAATAAATTTAAAGTGGATGCCAATCAGCAAGCTTACATATTTGAAGAATCTGAAAGAATCTCTGGCTCATGTCCCAGTATTTTTGCCTGGAATGGCTCCAATTACCAGTACGTGACTGATGCATTTATCAGTGGCCCTGTTGGTGTGCCTCTTGCTCGTGGACAATATTTTCCGGTGGATGATGATGAATATTTAAGGCTCACAAGTACAGTTTTGAAACCATCAGGTTCTCTGTTAAAAATTAAAATCACAGAAGAATTGAGAGAAACGGTTTATCTTGACCAAGCCGAATTGTACCAAGTTGAGCATCCAATAGGCATTGACGTTTTTCCAAATGAAGTTTTGGCCCCACGCCCTGACCCAGAATTTCAAATGACTGCGGTTTCTGAATATGTACAACCTGTAAAAGCAATGGATATGAATGGCAAAGATGTCCTATCAACTCTAAGCCAAGTTGATGGTAAAACGGTAGGATATCTTGAAGATCGTTCAATTTATGTAGGTTATAGCAAAAAACAACATTGGCTTGAACTTGAAGTTCCTGATAAAGTGCTTGCTTCTAAAAACCCCAAGCTGCTGTTGAATGGCTGGTTTTACTATTTCGATTCAACTTCAATGATTGCAGCCTCACAAGCTGAATCACAAAGACTGGGGTGGCCCCGACTGGAACAAAAAATTGATGGACAGTGGCAACCCGTTGATATTATTGGCGTGCCACCGGGCAAAGAAAAAACCATTATCCACGAGCTGAAGGTAACGAGTAAACACATCAGAATTATATCAAATATTGATGTTTACTGGGACTTTGTTGGTTTTGATTTAGGTGAAACAGATAGCCAATCACTAAAGCTTCAAAAATTAGACCTTGTAAAGGCTAAATTAGATTTTCATGGATTTTCTTCCTTAAAACAAAGAAATCCTGAAAAATTTGACTATCACAAGATTCGATATACGTCGTTATGGAATCCGATGGTAGGCAAATATACTAAGTATGGGGAAGTCGATACCCTATTAAGAAAAGTTGATAGTAAATTTACCGTTTTTGGTTCCGGTGATGAATTATCTCTTGTATTCAAGCGTCCACCTCAAGAACCGAAAGCGGGTAATACTTATACTCGATGTTCAAGTTAGTAAATAAAAATATTATTAAGTACTAATATAGGA
>CAYFOB010000662.1:0-2527 GCA_964344525.1 uncultured Thiomargarita sp. | reverse complement strand
ACAGGAAAATCCACCATTGTGGCTAATCCTTTGTGGAGGAAGGTCAGCAGAGGGGATTTTTGAACTCCTTGCATACCCAAAAACTTTTGGTGAAGTACTTAACTCGTTGATCTTACACGACTTTGAAGGTTGCAGCGTAACCCCCTTGATTTTTCGTTGACGGCTCCTGCTAACCTTTAAAGTCATTGTCCCACTCAACTACCCCAGTGCGTGCTGAGGTAACAACTATTTTTTGGCAGACCCAAGCAATCCATTTAGCATTAATGTGACTCCCCCTTTTGAATTCCAAAACCAATGAAACATAACTATCTCTGCTTAACCCTATATCTGCTTTACTTTGGATTTTTAAATCCAGCAAACGCCACATTTTCCAAAACTGACCTACCAATTTTAGAAAAAGTTGCTACACATCTTTGGCTAGGCAAAAAGCTCACACTCAAAAGATTGCCACAACACCTTCTTGAACCCACACAAGGTATTTACATAGCCTTTCGTTACAACGGACGCAGACAATATCACCTTTGGCGTTACGGAAATACAATATTAGAGGCGCTAATAACAGCCATTACTGATGGGCGCAATGGAATGTCTGCAAAAAAACGCGCTTTGGTTAACCAGCTTGAAATTGCAATAGCTCACAACTTTCAAGAACTGTCTTACCACAAAGATTATGCCAAGCTCACTGCCAAAATTGATCACGGAATACATGGACTTTCAATCACCTACGGCAACAAACACAAACGCTACAGCCCAACTTTGTTATTAGCCAGAAACCGAAAAATTTCAAAACAACTGCGATTAGTGCGTGAAGAATGGGGATTAGACAAGAAGAAATTTGCCACAGCTCGCTTTCACCGCTTTGAAGCAGAACAAATATTGGTCACATTGGGGCATGGCGCCAAACTCATGAAACGTGGCAACCAATATATCAGCCTGAATGAAGTTACCCAAGAAAACACACAAAAGCTGGCGGACTTGATGATTACTTGGCTAAAAAACAACCTTCACAAGGACGGCAGAATGACCTACAAATATTGGCCAAGTGCCGGAAAAGAAAGCGACAGCAATAACATGATCAGACAATGGATGGCCTCTGTTGTGCTTGATAAAATTGCAGCCAATGAGCCCCATTTCTGGGCACAAGTTGAACGTAATATTGACTACAACCTACAACATTTTTATCACCAAATAGGAAAATTTGGTCTAATACAATGGCGTGAACGTGTCAAATTAGGCGCTTTAGCCTTAGCAACTCTAGCAATCATCGAACACAAAAAGCGTCAAAAGTGGGTACTCCAAGAAAAAGCCATGTTGCATAGCATTGACAAATTGTGGCACGAAAATGGTGCTTTTTCCTCCTATCTGATTAAGCCTGCTGGAGCTTTAGCCCAACAAAATTTTTATCCTGGTGAAGCACTACTTTTGTGGTCAAAAATCTTCGTTGAAACAAAAGATCATGCACTTCTTTCACGCATTATGAAGAGCTTTCACTACTATCGCAACTGGCATCGCTCTAACCGCAACCCAGCTTTTATTCCTTGGCATACTCAAGCCTACTATCAAGTTTGGACTCAAACCCAGAACGACTCTTTAAAAGACTTCATTTTTGAAATGAATGACTGGTTACTGAGCATGCAACAATGGGATGAGGTCAAATACCCAGACATCAAAGGACGATTTTATGATCCAAAACGCCCCAAATTTGGTCCCCCCCATGCCTCATCAACGGGTGTGTACCTCGAAAGCTTAATTGACGCCTACAGCCTTGCCAAATCGGTAGGTGATCAAACCCGCGCCAACAAATACCGCATAAGCATATTGCGAGGACTTCGCAGCTTAATGCAATTACAATTTCAAGACGATATTGATATGTACTACATATCAAAACGCAAACCAGTCTATGGAGGATTACGAACCAATATTTACAACAACGAAATCCGTTGTGACAACATCCAGCATGGACTTTTGGCGGTTTTAAAAATATTGCGTGTGTTTAAAAAATCGGATTTTAAAAGTGATTGAAGTTGTTTGGAATGTTGATACCAATTAAACTGATCTGAGCTCACACCAGGCGCCACCAATATTGAAGCATCAAGCCAATCTTTGCACCTGGTGAAATAACTCAAACGGTGGACATTACTATAAATAATGACGCCCTCTATGAAGGCACCGATGAACACTTTTTTGTCCAACTCGACAACCCAACAAACGCCACAATAGCGGACAACCAAGGCATTTGTACCATCAGCGACGTTGATTCACCACCCACACTCAGCATCAATGACATTAACGCCATTGAAGGTAACACGGGCACCACAACGGCTAAATTTACTCTAAGCCTTAATACGGTTAGCGGTGTTGCAACAAGTGTAGAATATGCAACAACGGACCAAACCGCCATTGCTGATGATGATTATGTTGCCGTAAGCGGTGCTGACATCACAATAAATCCAGGCGAAACGGAAAAAACGCTCAATATTAGCGTCAAAGGCGACTTTGTAGACGAACCTAATGAACAATTTATTGT
>CAYFOB010000661.1:0-2534 GCA_964344525.1 uncultured Thiomargarita sp. | reverse complement strand
TCTTTCTCGTTTTCTGAAAAAGACTTTTCATTTTTTCCAAAACAGCCTCTTAAGTTACTTGAAGTCTTTGACTATTTTGATGGGCCTCGTTTTTACAGTTGTGTGTCCAAATCGGGACAACTATACTTGGCGTTTTGGGTGGATGAAATAGAAAACGCTTCTTCTTGGTTGTATGTTCAAATCAGCCTGGACAGATATAATTCTATGAAGGCTGGTAACATTGCGATTAGAGAAGCTTTTTTACAATCAGAAGAAGGATATGCCTTTTTGGTGACAGTGGATAACATCAATAAAATAGATATTACACCTCTTTATTGTCAAGAGATTCCCTTTGATTATTTGCCAGAACCAAAAGATTTTCTGTCTGATTCGAAGATTCAAAGGGATATGAATACGATTAAGGCACTTCTTAAATCTTTAAAGTCATCAATCCATCAACTCGAATTATCGAATGAGCAACGTGCAGAACTTCAAGCAGATATACAAACGATAGAAACTCAACAAGCTTCACCACATCCTAAAAATCTGATAATCAGAGAAGGATTGCGCTCTATTCGAGATATTCTTGATCATTGTCTGGTTGCGTCTCGTTTTTCAAAGCAATTAGCGGCACTAACGGGGATTGAGGCTATTAATCCAATTTAAATATTTGGTAGTGGTGCAATGTGGGTGATGAGCTTATGTAGGGTGCGTCCTACGCACCTTTTGGTGGCACTACTGGTGCGTAGGACGCACCCTACATTAAACGATTGCTTTATATATCACCCACATTGCACCACTACCAAATATTTGCAAACAACTTGGTATTCAAAAGCCTTTTTGAAAAATAAATTTCCAAAAAACTGTCAGGTTTGGCATGTGAGTTTAACCAATGATTAGAGAAACATTAGAAATCAACAACAAATTTGGTCCTTTTAACCAAGCCGTCAAACTCGAACTGGCGCCACTAACCATTTTTATTGGTCCACAAGGCACCGGTAAATCATTAGTCAGTCAATTCCTTTATTTTTTTCGAGATATTGAATATCTGTTGGCTAATTTTGTAGATAGTACGACTTCTAAAGATATTGTCATTAGAAAAATAATTGAGGCTATTCGTGCTGGTGAAAAACGTGAAAAAGTGTTTGCGCCATTGATTTTTGATAATGTACATATCGCTTATAATCAACAAGAACAAATCAAACGAAAAATTTCGTTTTTAAAAAAACAGTACGCAATTAACCCGATTGGTGATTTTAAGAAAGAAATTGAAAAATGGTTAGTTGATTTTAGAAAACCGCGCTTGGCTGGACAAATCAAAAATAAAGCTTTATTTTTTCCAGCAGAACGAACTTTTGTTTCTCATGTCATTAATTCTGCGCCAAGCTTATTAGGCAATCCAGCTTTATCGCTTGCAACTCGCCATTTGATTGATTTTCTGTCAGTTGAGGTTGCTGATATTTATAAGCAGTGGCAAAAAAATCCAAGCCAACAGCCCAAACAAGCGCGTGAAATTGCTCAAATTGTCAATGTTGCACTAGGAGGACATGCCATTTGTGTTGGTAATGGAGACTTTCAAAATACTTGGCAATTTTTACCAAATGAGACTCAAATACCCATCGAAATGGAAATGGCTTCATCAGGGCAAATGGACACTTGGCCTCTTATCGCCTCAATACAAGCCCTTTTTGCGTCTCCAACTTTGCATAAACCCACATTTTTACATATTGAAGAACCTGAAACACATTTACATCCAAATGCTCAAATGGCGATTGTCAAAATGTTGGCATATTTAGTGAATCAAGGTTTTCATATCGTTTTGACAACCCATTCTCTGTTTATAGCTTATGCTTTAAATAATCTCATCATGGCGCATATCAAATTAGGTTCAGAAAAAGCGGTTGAAAACATGCCAGCGCCTCAAGTTCGTTTAGCACCTGAAAAAGTGCAAGCCTATTTATTTGCTGAGGGTAGTGTACAAAACATTTTTGAAGATGAACAAATTGATGAGGGATTATTAGGAGACATATTGAGTCGTTTAGAAACGGAATTTAATCATTTGATGACTTATCAATTTTTGTGGGGTGAGAATGGCAAGTAAAAGGAAAGAGGACAGTTGTCTTGCTGAAAAATGCCCACGCGGCACTCAAGTAGAATGTGATTGCCCGGTGCAAAGTTTTGAAGATTGTTGTGTCTTATTACAACAAACTAAAAAAATTCTGTTTTGCGAATATGTTGATGGGAAAAACTATCATTATTGGCTCAAATTGAAAGCTGATACAGTACCTTTATTCGTTTGCGATTTAGAAGAATATGCTGAAAAACATTGTTCTGAATGGAAAGGAAGAATGAGTGATTATTTAGTGATAGGTAGAGAAAATAATGACTGCTACATCATTGTTATTGAACTTCGTGAACAATTTACACAACCAAAACAGGTTCTAAATAAAATAGAACAATTGAAACAATCTATTGAAAATATCACTTCATTGATTTTGCCAAACTTTAGAGGCTGTTTTGGAAAAAAATGAGAGAAGACTCTTTACCTTTTCAGA
>CAYFOB010000660.1:0-2536 GCA_964344525.1 uncultured Thiomargarita sp. | reverse complement strand
TTTTCTGAAAAGGTAAAGAGTCTTCTCTCATTTTTTTCCAAAACAGCCTCTAAGAACGATGATTATTATCATCAATTTTGCGAGTCAAAGTATATCTGGATTGATTAACATCAATAATTAACTTTAATACTGATGACTCTCCACACACTTGATAACCATAAGTCATACCATTAAACTCAAATTGTTGTTTAGTGATACACTTTTTATAATCATTAACATCAAGTGCCTGTTCTTGATGACATATTTCTTTGTATTAACATTTAGTAAAATCAACAACTTTTTCTTGATTTGGGGTTATAATACCTCCTTTCAGCAAGCTAAAATAATCCTGACGATAATGGCAGGTTTCCAATGGAAATTGGCAGTCTGTCTCAAAATCAAGCAAACCCTCGTTAGTGGATAGTAACATCGCTTGAGCATAATTGCTGCTAATAAACAGATTTTCTTGATTTTCCCGATACAAAACTGACCATTTTCCAAGCAAAGACAATATACCTGCTTTATCTTTTAATGATCTGTAGTAATTGAATGCTTGAATGAGAGATAAAAGTTCAGGATCATCAGCCAATGAGTTAAAAAGTTTAATCTCATCTTCTAAATGATGAGCAATTTCTTGCTGATAAATGATCGCAATCAGCAAATTCTTTTTGATCTCCAAATAATTTGAGTATTCTTTATCCAATTCTAACAAGCAGTTTTTAATGATTTCAAGCTCGTCATAGGCAAATTCCAAATAGATATCATCTGCTGATTGTCCTTGTAAACCGCTACTCCCAAATAATGAGGTTGTGTGATAAACATTTGGAATAAAAAAAGTTGGCGTAATATATTCACGAATATCTGAAATCGTTTTAGCTAATTTATTAGCTAACAAATTAATCTTGATTTCAGTAAAAGTTTTGTTGTTGTTAACAATATCATATTCTCTCTGAATCGCTTTATACAATAGAGATGATAACTCATACTGATCAAAATCTCTTGCTAGCACCATAGCCAATTCAAAAAAAGTAGCCGCTCCCTTAAGATGTTTGATGTTTGCGTTAATGCTTTCTTTCCGATCTTCCAATTTAGGATAGCAACTTTTGTTATTAACGATATCTTCCACAAAAATCAGCTCTTTTTCGACTTTTTCTAAATCAAAACCGTCGAGAACCATGTAATAGCCCGCCAACTAATCGGCAATGTATTCATTTTGACGTAGCTGATCACAGGTAGGTTTATCTATTTGACCAAGCTCAATATCAAGTCTTAGAAGATGAGAGAGCTCATGCCCAATGACAAAAGCAAGATTGGCTTCTTGCTGAAAATCGTCTAAGAAACCCGTTGAAAAAACCATAGTATTATTACGATTAACCTGAGCAATTTTTTGTTCATATTCAAAAATCACAAGACTTGGAGTCTGGTAATTAAGTGGCTTATATACCACTTTTTCAATCCGTTTCACAATCTGATGGATTTTGCCATAAAGTGGATGAGTCTTCTTTTTTATTTTCTCCTTAAAAGGCGTCAGATCAAAATCTTTCAAGCCTATTTCAGTGTCAGGTTGCTTATAAATCGTGATTAGCGCAATTACGAATAAACTCGATAAAACCAAACCAAATAAACTACATTTTTTAAAAGTATTCATTAATGGTTCCTTTATATGTAGTCCGACGCACCATTTTAGCCCCAAAAGCTTAGCGAAGCCCTTAACTTAATGACAGTAACCCTACTAGTCCAACAACAGTTTATTAATCAAGTCTTTTGCTTGGGAGGCAATATAACCATCAGGTTTGTTAACCTCCTTTTGTAACCATCGACTTAAAATACCACTAATACCACGGATTTGAGTAATATTAGGTTTAACCTGAGTCACAACATCTTTTTGAAAAATGATTTCAGGGGAAAAATGGACAATGAGTTTTAAATGATCATTCATGTTAGTTAATGCATCACACTTAATAACATTGTGGGTAACCACACTACCATTTCCCACTATCAATGTGATTAAGGCTTTGTCTTTACGCCCAGAAAAAGTGACCGTACAAGCGACCTTGGTAATAGCGCCATAGGTTGCATTTAAAACGGCAGTTCTAAATTTTGCATCGTTATCAGTCGAAAACGAAATCATGCAATTAAGAACTGGTTTTTTTTGGGCTTTAAGTTCCTTTTTGCATTGACTCAGATCAATAGCCATAGCAGAAGAAACAGAAAAGTAAGTTGCTACGATCAAATACTTAACATGCATATTTTTTTCTCTTTTGTTATATCCATTATTGGTTTTCAAACCCACCCAATAGCAACAACATTCACCTCTATTCCATTCACTTTCTCAGTTGTTGACAATGTCTCAAGTACTGTCTCTTCAAACATTGGAATAAATAGCGCAATGGTTACACTTGATAATCCTAATTTCTTGGCATAGTCAACCGCTTGTTTTTGATCCGACTTGATTTGAGATTTTTTGACAAAGCTTTTGACTTCGATAATGCCCTGTTGATGACCACATTGAAGATGGAGATCAACTTGCCCTTTGCCAATTGGAAATTCTGGACTC
>CAYFOB010000659.1:1777-2543 GCA_964344525.1 uncultured Thiomargarita sp. | reverse complement strand
TGGATAGCTTATGGACAGCCTTATGCTTTAGCTGCGTTTCTTATGGCAATTTTTTTCCTAGCCGACTCAGATCCCCGCTTGGATTTTACCCCCTTTTATTCAGTTGAAGTTCCTTTTGCTGTGATTATTTTTATTATTATCTGGTTGGCGCTGCTGGCAGTTGAATGCTTCTGGCGAAACGATTTACAAAAGGGGAAAACGGCGTGAAACAACGTTGGACAACCATTTTTTGGAAAGCCATAATACCACTGTTTTTGGTAGTATTAACAACCGTGCCGCGTTTGCAAGAAATCGAAACCCTTTCTATTACCCAAGATGAATCCAGCATGATCAGGTACGCCCAAGAAGGTGTGTTGGAACGGGGCTATCCTTTCCGGTGGCGGGGTGAGACAGAATTTTTCATGTCTACTTATGAATTGATACCTTATCCCGTTGCCCTTTCTATCTCGTGGCTGGGTTTTTCTGAGTTTGCGGTTCGTTTACCTGCACTTTGCTTCAGCGTGGCAACGATGCTGTTGATTTTCTATTTCGCCAGTTATCTTTTTGACCCTCGCGTTGGCTTACTAGCCGCGTTGCTTTACGCCGTTTTGCCCTGGGCGATTTATTGGAGCAATAACGGCTTTTATCCAGCGCAACTTCAATTTTTTGCGCTATTGACAACTGTTGCGGTACATCGTATTTTATATCAACAGCAAACGGGAGCACAATGGTATTACCTTACTACGCTATTCTTTATTTTGACTTATTTGAGTTGGGAAGCTTCAGG
>CAYFOB010000659.1:1139-1757 GCA_964344525.1 uncultured Thiomargarita sp. | reverse complement strand
TGATGCTGCGCTGGAATAAATGGTACTGGCTCTCCAATCTCCACGCTTGGATTGCAGTGTCCTTGATCCTTCTTGTGGTCATGGGGCAACTCACTTATCGAACTTTATTACGTGCTCATTACGAAAAAATTGGTTCCAGTTTGGGGGATGTTTCTTTTTTTCAATTAGCACTCAACCAGACCAATTATGATCCTCTATTTTATGCAAAGGTTTTAACCAGCAGCGAAGCCCATATCGCATTAGCTTGTTTTGTCCTGTTGGGTTTATTTTTTTTGAAATCCCACTGGAATATGCGTTTTCTCTATTTGCTGGTTATTTTGAACCTAATTTTTTTGACGACTTTTTTGGAACTGTATGCCTTACGTTATAGCTATTTTTTAGTCCCTGCTTTACTTATTGTGGCAGCCGCGACGACTTTTCTGTTGGTGGATTATTGGACTTCCTGCTTAGTTTCTTTGCTCACGGTTAAATTGCTAAAATGGACAAGCATCGTTTTGCTTAGTGGGATACTACTCGTTACGGTTTCGCCTTGGGGGTTACATCCAAGTGAATTGTTTTCCAAGCAGGAAAACACACACTTTGAGCTGCGGCATGATTATAAGGGCTCTAGTTTTCGCC
>CAYFOB010000659.1:543-1129 GCA_964344525.1 uncultured Thiomargarita sp. | reverse complement strand
CCCGATGCCGCCAGCCGACACAGCTCCAGAAAATCCACTCGCTCTTTCGTAAACACTGCCAACTCATCTGGGTGGGACAATTTCCCAACAACTTCAACAATATTACCGCCCTGGAGATATCGTCATTGTGCAAGCGCCATCTCCAATGATTGTCTACACAGGAATAACTGGTGATTATTATTTGCAATCTCTTGTATTTTCTTCTATTTTTTATATTTCCAGCCGTTTACCCTATTATGGTGACAAATGGGTGGGCAATCCGGTATTACGTAGCACAACAGATTTTGAATATATCTTGCATAAACATGCGCGTGTGTGGCTCGTTTCTGCCCCGCATGGGTTAAGTATGGCTCGGCTGGAACAGAAAAGCCTAGATATTATCGCACAGAAAATGACTTTGATTACAGAAAGTACAAACGGCAAATTGTATCTTTGGGAAAATCCCGCTTTTTGGGAGGTGAAATAGAATGAATCTGAAGTTAATTGAGCGAAGTCATCAGGTTGCAGGTTTATTTTTTGTATGTGCTATTGGATGCTTTAGCTTGGCTTTTTATGCCCAGGCGGCGACTTCTCAAAATAGTTATCC
>CAYFOB010000659.1:0-498 GCA_964344525.1 uncultured Thiomargarita sp. | reverse complement strand
AGAAATGGCGTCATCTGGAACCTCGGGAAGGTCAATATGATTGGCATTATTTAGATAAACAGTTTGCCCGTGTTAACAAGGCTGGTAAAAAAATCAGTTTGACGCTCACTTACGGTGGTTTGGCTGTACCTGATTGGCTGTTGAAAAAAGATATGCAACTTTTTAAGTTTACCAACGCCAATTCATTTTCGCCGACTTTTGGCAAACAAGTGAGTACTCCGCTGTTTTGGGATGCCAATTTTCTCCGCTATAAAAAACGGCTGATTGCTGATATGGGTAAACGGTATACCAATTACCCCGGTTTGGTGCTGGTTTCAGCGCAATGCGCCAACGCGCTTACTGGCGATTGGAGTATTCCCAAAAAATCGAAAGACATCAAGCAATGGCGAAATTTGGGTTATAGTGCGAAAAAGCTTATCCGTGCCTGCCAGGAAGTTGTTGACGCGACGATGAAAGCTTTTCCTAAGCAAATTGTCAAGATGGCCATCGGGCGCGTAC
>CAYFOB010000658.1:0-2551 GCA_964344525.1 uncultured Thiomargarita sp. | reverse complement strand
CCCGCGACGCAGAGCGTCGCCACAGGCATTCCCAACCAGAGGTTGGGAACGAGTACGAACGAGTACGAGTATGCGTAACGAGTATGCGTAACATCAGTTATTAACTGATGTTACACAGTCTATTTCCTAAACCATGAATAACGGAAAGCGATTACTTTTAATACGGGCACCGTCAAAACCTTGTTATAGCTAGGTTTATCCCTTCTTAAATATAATCCTTGTAGTTATTTTAAGCTATCACTTTTCCTGAAAACGCTAATAAAAAAGTAAATGATTTTGACATCATTTTGCAATCATTTTGGTTTAATCTTCTTTTGGTTATTTTTTAATATAGGAAAATTATTGTTATTGTTCTTAGTGCTTTGGTCCTTTTTTTGAATATCATTATGGTAGTGAATGGCGACGCTAATTATTTTTATGACTATTTAGGGTTTGTGTAGCAATGTGTTGTTGCACATCATCAATCACAGCTTGTTTAATCTTCTATAAATCCCACCATAAACCCTAACTCGCTCGTATCATTCACCATTTTGTACCACAATGATTTCTTCATGTCTACCACTGATTCGTAAGCGTCCACCGAAATCTATTTCTATACAATTAAAATATTTATGATTATAATTCTTATAATGGGCAAAAAAGTCCATATTTTTTTTTATCGCTTTGAATTCTAATCCCAAAAAGGAAAATGGTAAAAAACTTTGATGAGGCTCTGTTGCCACAAGAAAAAATTCGGAGCGCAAAAAGACTGCGCTAAATATTTGCCCTTATCGACCAATTTAACTAATATGAAAAATCAACCTAAATGGGCCATCAAACCCTTAGTTGCTGAAGAAGTCTACACAAATCGCCAAGAATATCTTGACTACCTTTATCAAGCAGCCCTCAAAGCCCAAACCCGTCGCACCGGCTCCACCGTTTTACTCGGACAACGTCGCATGGGTAAAACCGAAATTTTTAAGCGAGTTGTTAACCGATTATTTTTTGAGCAAGATCATCACGATCCCCAAGCGGTTGTGCCAGTTTATTACAGCTTTCCCGAAACTTTTAAAGATCGTTGGGACTTTGCACTAAAATATGTCGAAAATTTCATTCGCTGGTACGCTGCGTTTCGCTTTCGCAAAACGGAAATACTGTCGCCAGAAATGTTTCAACGTCAAAAACTCATTGACATTATTCATGAAAGCGCTTTGCTTAGCGAAACCTTTAAAACCTCATTAGGACTTGTCGAAGAAATTCTTGAAAAAAATACGACGATTCCTGAAGAAAGAGCACTTTGGTTACCACGTCGAATATCTGATTATGATGACACGACCATTGTCATGTTTCTGGACGAATTTCAAAACACCCGGCTACCCCAATATGATTTTGATGTTGTCGGCTATATGCAAGAAGCGGTGGAATCCCCCACCTGCCCTCATTTTGTCACAGGTTCTGCAATGAGCATTCTTGCCAGAGAAATTTTAGGACGTGGTGCCTTATTTGGGCGATTTCGTAGTAAACCAATTGAACCACTCACCGCTTATTGGGGGACTGAGCTTACCCAGCGTGCCACAAAATATCATAAGGCAACGATTTCAGAACAAATGGCACCCATTGTTGCCGAACGTTGCGGTGGCAATCCATTTTACATTGATGCCATAGTTCAACAAGCTGTTGAACAAGAACAAGCCATTTTAACTGAAGAAGATTTAAATAACATTTTAGCGGTTGATCTTTCTTCAGGATTCATTTGGACAGAACTCAATGATCAAGTCACCCGCTGGATCGAACGGATTAATGATTCCAAAATCACCAAATGGATTTTATATTTATCAGCGCTAGAAGAAGGCGAACGCCTAGATTTGGAACGGATTCAACAAGCCATCCTCAAAGAAGAAAACAAACACGTCACCCTTGAAAAAATTCGAGAGGTGTTAATTAAGCTTTCTCGTGGCGATTTATTGCAATATATGGAACTGGGCGGTTGGTTTAAAAAAGTTGATGATCCGATTTTGTTGGAGTTTTTGAAAATTTGGGGAAAAATTGAAGTTCAAGGACATGAAAGTCAGGAAATTCGAGATGAGTTACGAAAAAAATACAAGCGTCTAAAGCGACAATTTTCCGAACTCAACGGTTATTTAGCCGAAGTGTATATGGCACAAATTTTATTGAATGCACAGCGGCAAAACCTGCCAGGACAATATTTTCATCAAGACAACGACATAGCCATCCCTAATTTTACCTATGTCAGATTGAGAGAACGATTAGGCATTGGTTTAGGCAAAGAGATTGATATTCATGGAGCGGCTGGAGTTGAACACTGGGTAGCCGAAAGTAAATGGTACACTGATCGTAAAGTCGGTGTGAGCCAAATCAAACAATTGCTAGAAAAAGCTGAACTGGTGTTGAAGGAGAGAACGCCTGACTTTGTACGTTCTTGGTTTTTTAGCCATAATGGATTCACACAAGACGCTAAAACTTTTATGGAAGAAAAAGAAGTGCTTTGGTCAACGCGAGAAGATTTAGATGCTTTGTTGAATTTGGTTGGGTTGAGAACTTTGCCGAAATT
>CAYFOB010000657.1:0-2564 GCA_964344525.1 uncultured Thiomargarita sp. | reverse complement strand
ACAAACCATAGTCGCTTCGCTATGCTTGGAACGAAAAAATACGATTGAATTTTTTGGAGTGCAAAGCAACGCTTTGCGACTTGTGAACGAGGATGCGTAACACCAGGCACATAATAATGTTGGGTTACGTTTTTTCGCTGCGCGAAAAAATCTAACCCAACCTACAGTATAATAATTTGTTTTTAAAGTTTTTTTTATTAACTTAATGGCGTTGAAGCGCCAGCTTGGGAATGCCTGTAGCTTTGCTCTGCAAAGCGGGAGCGAAGCTTACTTCTGGTGGTTAAGATGATGAATATGGCCCCTCATTGCCATCGACAGGGTTTGCTTCGCAAACCACTTTGCGAAGCAAAGTCGCATGCATTCCCAAGCGGGAGCTTTGGGAACGAGGATGCGTAACATCAGTTATTAAAAGTAATCGCTTTCTGTTAGTCACGGTTTTTTGAAATAAGGTCATTTTATTGCTCAAAATGAAAGGAAAAATCAAATGGAATATCCCCTAACAGAAAAAATAGGTGAACCCGAGTTATTGGTGGGTAGAGAAACCGAATTTCATCAATTTAAAAAGTGGTTGGACAAAATTCCTAACAAATTGTCTAAATCAAGAGTGATTTTAGCCCGTCGAAAAAGTGGAAAAACGGTCTTTGTGCAACGACTTTTTAACCAATTATGGAGTCAAAATGGGGCAGTCATTCCCTTTTTCTTTGATGTGGCTGATAGCCCAATTTGGTACCCCAATTTGGCGATTGATTACTATTGTGCTTTTGCCTCGCAGTATATTTCCTTTTTGGAAAGGGATAAAAAATTGGTTAACAAACGACTTTCTCTTGAAGAGATTAGGCAATATGGGCTAGCAAAAGGCATCGGCGAGCTGGTGAGTGATGTTGATTTCCTGCTTCAGGGTAGAAAAATTAGTGGCAGCCACGATTTAATGTGGAAAACCGCCTCATCAGCGCCGCATCGCTTTGCCGATTTTTATGAGACGCGATTTTTGGTCATAATAGATGAATTTCAAAATTTGACTCAGTATGTTTATCCTGATCCACTTTATCAAACGGCACCAATTGAAGCGTTGGCGGGTAGTTTTCACTCTCTTTCAGAATCCAAAATTGCGCCCATGTTGGTTACGGGTTCCTATGTTGGTTGGTTACTCATGGTGATTCGTAAATATTTAGAGGCAGGGCGACTCAAACAAATACGTTTTTCTCCTTATCTCACAGAAGAAGAAGGTTTACAAGCGGTTTATAAGTATGCCCAATTTTATCAAGAGCCCATTAGTAACGAAACGGCGGTTCAAATTAATCATTTGTGTATGTCTGATCCGTTTTTCATTTCTTGTGTGATTCAAAATGAGCAGGAAAATCAAGATTTAACCACCAGTGTGGGGGTTATTGAGAGGGTGAATTATGAAATTTCAGACAGACGGTCTGAGATGTTTGAAACTTGGAATGAGTACCTTCAATTGACTTTAAAACGGGTGAATGATATTCATGCTAAAAACCTATTGCTATATTTGTCAAAGCATGCTGATCGTTATTGGACGCCGCGTCATCTCAAAGAGCGTTTGAATCTGCCACTGAGTCTCATTCAAATTCAAGACAAGTTGCTGATTTTGTCGGAAGCAGACCTCATTGAAAGAGGGGTTTCTGATATTAAATTTAGGGGGTTACAAGATGGTACTCTCAATTTAGTTTTACGAAACCGCTTTGAAGAAGAAATTGAGGACAGTGAGAGCAATTTTTGTGGAAATGGGGTGGATTTGAAACAAGAGTTTGAGGAAAAGATTAAAACATTGAAGGCGAAAAATAAACAGTTACAAGGACAGCTTAATCGTCTCTCTGGTAAAATGGCGGAGCATTTGTTAGCCACCGCTTTTAGAAGCAAAAAACGGTTTGCATTGTCAGAATTTTTTCAGGAACCAAAGGATACAAACCGTTTGAATTTGATTGAAGTTAGAGAAAGAGTTTATTTTCAACGCGAAGATGGTAAAATCATAGAAATTGATGTGATTGCCCAATCAAGTTGTGGGCGTGTGATTTTGGTTGAAGTTAAGAAAACTCAGGCGGCAACTGGGTTAACCGTTGTTGAGGATTTTCAGGAGAAAGTGGAAATTTATAGAAAGCAATTTCCAGATCATCAGATTTTACCCGCTTTTTTATCTTTAGGTGGATTTACTAAAGAGGCTTTGGAGTTTTGTCAACAACATGGGATTGGGTGGGCTGAGAAAATTTGGCATTATTAACTCAAACCCATGAATAACTACACGGATTACTTTTAATAAAGGATAACCCCCATTAATGAAGTGATTTTGACTTATCCTTTATTAAAAGTAATCCGTGTAGTTACTTAATAATTGATGTTACGCACTCTTGTTCACAAACCATAGTCGCAAAGCGTTGCTTTGCACTCCAAAATACGATTGAATTTTTTGGAGTGCAAAGCAACGCTTTGCGACTATAGTTTGTGAACAAAAGTGCGTAACATCAGTTAATAAAGGATAAACCACACAGACGAAGTGATTTTGACTTATCCCTTCTTAAAAGTAATCCTTGTAGTTATTCATGGTT
>CAYFOB010000656.1:0-2571 GCA_964344525.1 uncultured Thiomargarita sp. | reverse complement strand
TCTTATGTCTCATAATACGCGCTTAGCAGTAGATTCTGTGCAATGTGAAGAATGCCATATTCGTAAACAAAATGGTTCTTTCAGTGCTTTAATTTCAACACAAGGCATACTCAGTGCCAACAATGTTAAAACGGTCACTGAACTACCTGATCGTCGCTTAGTGGATGAAGGCATTGTGATATTGGATAAATCTTACATGCAAATCAGCGATACCGGCGTGGTTACTGAAAATATGGCTGATATTTTGTATGAAAGCAAAATCA
Organism: uncultured Thiomargarita sp.; assembly: GCA_964344525.1. Taxonomy (GTDB): domain Bacteria; phylum Pseudomonadota; class Gammaproteobacteria; order Beggiatoales; family Beggiatoaceae; genus CAYFOB01. The sequence goes on along the minus strand of CAYFOB010000656.1, from coordinate 2,308 downwards.
ATCCATCCATGTCAATACTCAACGCTGCCACCGCCAAGGTGATGATGGGGGCAATGCAACGCTACACAACTGAAGAAGGGTTTAAACGTGCGGGGGTACCTTCAGAGCGCTTACGTGACCACTTTTCGACACAGGAAATTTATGTATTTAAACCCAACTATGGCGACCCATTGTTGCGTGAGATAGCCCTACTATCTGAAGTTAATTCACCCAATGAAGCTATTTTTTCTACCGCAAAATTGCAAGTGACTTTAGTTGATAGCCAAAATGCCGCCAGTAGTTTGACTTCAGCTGTTTTCAATTTTGAGGTGTTCTATAGCAATGGTCAACCATTAACGCAAATCAATAATGGCAGCCGGGTGTTGGTCAAACTACCCTATCAAGGTAGCAAAACGGATCCTGCAACTATTCGCGTCATTTATTCAAGCAATGCGACTGATTGGAGAACAGTTGATTCAGATCATGTTGTTTTTATTCAACCACAAACTGAGGCAAATAAAGGTTATGTACTGTTTTGGACTGATCACTTTAGTTACTACACGGTGACGGATACTAATTCAACCAGCAAAGAAACAGCCAGTGGCGGTGGTGGCGGTGGTTCTGTGCTATATCTGCCAATACTCTTGTTACTTCTTGGATTGCGATGGTTAAGATCATGAATGAACTATATGCTTATATCCAAAAACTATTGCCTTGGACAATAGGCGCGGGCATTGCTGCCAGCCATGTTGCTTTATCTTCAAATTGTTCTCTTCCTAGAGAAGGGCATTGTTCAACTTGTGGTTGTTGCGTGATTGCATTAGCGACGCTCACAGGTTGGGCAATGTTCAAGGGACAATCCAAGAATAATGAAACATTTTTTGCTGAAAAATAATGTCAGACAATGCTTGTTTCTAATTGTTTACTTATTTCAGTCATCGGTTTGGGCGGCGGGATTATGGGGACAATTAGAAACGCTCGCACAAGCCGATAATCATTACAATGAGGATGAAGCCTTTGTTGAACAATGGGGAGAGCTGCGTTATCAAGCAGACGGTTTTAACAGTGGTTTAGCATTTGCACTACGGGCGGGTATTGAGGGGTTAGAAGCGCAACTACATCAAGGTTATCTCCGTCAAACTTGGGCCCCTTACACTGTCACTGTTGGTCGTTTTGAACGCGCTGATCTGACTGGTTTTTATTATTTAGATGGTGTGACATTGCAAAGACAAACCAGTGCATTTAACGTCAGCATGTACGCTGGTGATAACAGACGAATTGAATATTTTGAATCCGAATCAAGTGACTCCTTAATTGGGATGGATACGCAATTTTTTTTGCCCTTAAAAACCACCCTGAAATTGGGCATGCAACACTACGAGGTAGTCAATCGTTTTAATTTTGGATTAAAAAATTTCATGCTAACAACTGAGGGAAGTTGGGCGGACAAAAAAATTGATCACTTTTTGATCAATACACATTCTGATGTGGGAAGTCAAGGACATATTGGTGCCATTTATGAAACTTATAATCCGTTGGAACCATTGATTAGCTTCCGTGAACGTTTTTATCGCTTATATGCGCGTGGGCGACAATCGGGTTTAAGTGGCTATGGTTTTTATAAAACGGCAAAGGACAGACAATGGAAATTAGAAGGACGTAAATTGTGGCGTGATTTTGGAAAAAGCGGTTATGCAATCAGTGTGACGGCACAATCTAATACTTGGGAAAGTCGTTTGGACTGGCTTAATGTGGGTGATGAACGTGCTATCAATTGGTTTGTTTCGGCTGAAAAACCATTAACCGCCCGTTGGTTAGGCACATTCAGTGGCGTGATGCAACAGAAACAAACGGAATTACTTGATAAAAATTGGGCAATGGGTGTGGCAATGCAATTTAAATATATGCTGAAAAGTGATCTTTTTGTGAGTTTTTCTGCGGAACATATTTGGCAGACTGAGATGGATGATGAATATCAAGTAGGTATTCGTTTGCATAAGGGTTTTTATGGTAAGGGGAAGTCGAAATTTTAAAATTTCTTTCTCCCACTAATTTTTGTGGTTTTATGTTACGCTGTCTATTTCTAAAACCCATGAATAACTACACGGATTACTTTTAATAAAGGATAAACCCCATTAATGAAGTGATTTTGACTTATCCTTTATTAACTGATGTTACGCACTCTTGTTCACAAACCATAGTCGCAAAGCGTTGCTTTGCACTCCAAAAAATTCAATCGTATTTTTTCGTTCCAAGCAACGCTTTGCGACTTGTGAACGAGGATGCGTAACATCAATTAATAAGTCTAAAACCCATGAATAACTACACG
>CAYFOB010000655.1:0-2573 GCA_964344525.1 uncultured Thiomargarita sp. | reverse complement strand
AGCTTAATTTTTTATCACATAAATCACAGTTCAAATAAATATGGTAGATAAAGAAGGTAATCTGATCGGCATAATTTGTCATATTGAAGCGGCTGAACAAGGTGGACTAAGGTTCATTTTAAAGCCGAAAAAGCGCGTGATGAGCCTGATACTTGATAACGCCTTTATTAAAAAGCAAAAGAGTTGGCGCAGTCAGCAAATTAAAAACCAGTATTTGTCGAAACTTCCCATCCCTACAATTGACAACCCAAGCGACAAAGCCAACCATGATAAAATAGTCCAATTAGTCGAACAAATGCTAGAACTCAACAAACAACTCACATCCGCCAATGAGCTGCAAATCAAAGATATATTTACACGTTTGTTCAACATAATCACTGTTCACACATAACAGGAAAAAAAACATGGCTAGAATTATTCTTTGTACCCATAATAGCGGTGGAGTAGGCAAAACCACCTTAGCGGTGCATATTACAGGAATACTGACATCTCAACCTGGTAAAACTCTGTTGGTAGATTGCGATGATCAAGCAGATTCATGGCAATTTTTTACCAAAAATACTCCAAGTAAGGATTTTGAGTATTTTCCTGTTAATGACAAATTAGCAATTTTTGAAAATAAAAATCGAGTAAAAATCAAGACAATGGTTGATTTAGATGAATATCAAAATATTGTTCTTGATATTGATAGTCCATTGGATAATACGGTGAAAGTCATCGTTGATAATAATCCTGATTTTGTGTTGATTCCGATTAATGTTTCTCAAAAGCACAAGGCATTAGAAAATTTGTCTAAACCTCTTGAAGTTGTGACTTCTCTTGAGAAAAAAGCGGGTTATTCGCCTAAAGTGATTATTGTTCCTTTGGGGATAAAACCAGAGATTATTTCAGAAAGATTTGAGGCAATTGAAAACAAACCTCAAAATTGTTGTATTGCCCAAGCAATGAGAAATGTTCAAATGCCAATGTCTGAAGCGATTTATGACAAAAAAAAATATCTTTGGGAGTATTCACAATACCCTGATATAAAGGATTATTTTCATTCTCTTTTAGATGAACATTTATAGGAGATCGGCTTATGTCAACTTATGTTGAACGGCTTGTTGATAAAGCAACTCAAGCTGAACAGCCTCAAGATCAAACTGAACCTCCTCAATATGCCGTTATTAAATTAACTCCGTCTCAAATCGATCAAGTAGAAAAATTTTCTGCGGCTTTGGGATTAGCTTTTGGGGTAATGCTTAATTCAGCGGCTAAATATGCCGTATTTTATGCACAAGGTAAATCTGTGCAAGTCAATCAACTTGATGAATACCCTCAAAAAGTCGGTACTGAGCTGATAAAGGAAAAAATAACCCTTGCAACTCGGAGTCAGTTGGAAAATGCGGGTATTAAATTTGAATATTTGTCGGAATGTATCATCACGGGTATTCAATTACTTTATAAAAAATTAATAGCGACTGACGATAATTGTTTCAAAGAGGTCGAATCACCCAAAGCTTTAATTGATAGCATTTCCAATAAAACCCCACTATTAAAAAGAAAATTGGGAAAAAATTGGATAACTCAAATTGGATTAGAAGTCAAAGGTAATCCGGCTGCTAGTAGTTGCAGCATAGATGGAACTGGTTTTATCAATGGAAAAAGGATATTTTTTCAGTCAAATTTGAGAAAAAGACCCTTAGATAAAAAAGTTCTTAAATCTTTATCTCATCAATTTAAGCAAAATAAAACGGAAATAGCCATTATTTTGGCAATCCGTTATGCGAAAACATTCACTTCGCAATTAAAACAGGAAACCCTGGATATTGCTAACTTAAAATGTCATCTATTAACCTTAGATGATTGTTTGAATAAAACGGCTATTTTTCAAGACGCTGTAAAAGATTTAACCGCCTTAGGTCACTTAGATATTGAGGGAGGTTTATGTTAAATCATTTAGCCAGTCGCGCTTTGATTGAAGGTATTATTAATGCTGAATCCTCAACAAAAGGTGAGTTAGGGCGAAGTTGTGCAAAGCATCTTGGACTTGATCCTGGCAAAAGAGGTCCAGATGGTGGTATAGATGGAGTAGGCTTTATAAATGGACAGAAAATCTATTTTCAATCCAAATTAAAAAGTCAAAATTTGGGTGCTCAATTGGCGGATGATTTGTATGCCAATTTAGTGCGCCATCAAGCAGATATTGCTATTGTTTTAGCTGGTATAGGTTACACTAAAGGCTATAAGCTAAGATTGAAAGAATTTCCTGATATTGAAAGATTTAAAATTCATTTATTAACGCTTTCTGATTATTTCAATGAAACTGCTGTTTTTCAAGCTGCAAAAAAAGATTTACCACCTTTGCGCGATTTGAGTATATCTACGTAGCCCAATCAGAAAGCCCGTTTCATGAGAGATAAATCTAAACCATACCTGGCAGGTATGGTTTGGATTTCTTGGAAATAATTTATGCCAACCCAACAAATCGAATCCCTAATAAAACGCTTTGAAAGCCAACAAGACACCTACAAACAACCCCACTACAACGAAGCCCAAACTCGCCTAGACTTCATCAACCCCTTTTTTAAAGC
>CAYFOB010000654.1:0-2581 GCA_964344525.1 uncultured Thiomargarita sp. | reverse complement strand
AAAATGCTTAAAGGTGTGTCAACTGGAGCGCATTATGCAACTAACAATTATAATCTTTGGCATTTTAATGTTATTGCTGACAGCAATCGATTTAAAAAGTTATTATTCTGGAAAGCATGTCAACTTTAAATCTATTATTGTCAGTTTGGGGATGTTAGGCACTTTTGTTGGCATCGTTTTGGGATTGTGGGATTTTGACACCAAAAATATTGCTACCAGTGTGCCACCTTTGTTGGAAGGTTTAAAATTGGCTTTTTTAACCTCCATTTTTGGCATGGCATTGGTGGTTTTTTTATCAATTCTACAAGCCAAACCAGAGTCAAAAAAAACCAGTATTTCTGAAACTTTGGAAACGCATAGTCAAATCCTAACCGAAATCAAACAAGCATTAGACACAAACAATCAAATTTTAGCTGCGATTTTGGACACCCTTAAACAACCGAAAACGGATATTTACCAACGCCGTTATCGCTTTAGCAAATTAGCGGCTGATGGGCAAATGCTCCTTGACGAAGCCACTGATTGGGTTGCGATACTTGATAACGACACCGGTTTAATGTGGGAAGTTAAAACCAGCGGATTACAAGATGGAAAACACACATATACCTGGTACGATGGCAACAAAGTGGGAGAAGAAAATGGGGGGAAATGTCAAGGCTGTCGTTGTGACACTGCGTGTTATATCGAAGCCATTAACCAGAAGCAATTAGCAGGCTATCAAAATTGGCGTTTACCCACATTAGAAGAACTTAAAACATTAACTGGAATTGACAAGCGTTATTTTCGCAATTTGTCGCCAGGCTGGTATTACTCTTCAACGCCTCATCCCAAGAAAAAGGACAAATTTTACGCCTTTAGTTTCAATAATGGACGTACTGGCAGCGGGGGTAAACTGCATCTGTTGTTGGTTAGGACGGAAGAATGAAATCTTTAATTGTGGTGATTGGATCTTCCTTGGGATATGCGTTTAGATCACCGATAATCAAAAAGTCATTATTTCCCATAGAATCTATAGCGTTTCCCGATTGCATAAGGTACAATTTTAGAGACAATGCTGAAAGCAATTTTTGGCATCTAAGGGAGTAATATTTTTACCAGCCAATTACCTGAATCTGACGCCAATGCGGTTTTCCAATTGTTTAGTGGTAATGCGAAAGGCTTTCATTTTGGCGAGACACATTATCAATGGCACAAACCAAGAAGCCGAGGTTTGTTAAGGCAATTGTTTGAATTGTACAATAAGGAGAAGATTATTATGTCTTATACTATGGAAGATTTTGAGCGAGATTATGCCAGAGATCATATTCATCTTCTATCGAAGAAGGAGGTGCTTGGACAATATTCGCCAGAGGAGGTACTTGAACAATATTCTCCAGAGGAAATAGAAAAATATTTGACGAAAGTCAAAAAACAAATGAGCAAAATTGTCAAAAACCATCTATAACTACAAGGATTATTAATAACTGATGTTACGCACGGATGTTCTAAAACGCTACAAATATTGATGTTACGCATCCTCGTTCACAAGTTGCTTCGCTATGCTTGGAACGAAAAAATATTCAACGTTTTTTTTTCGTTCCAAGCAGCGCTTTGCCAGTGTGAGAACAAAAATGCGTAACATCAGTTAATATAAACGAAACTTACCTTAAATCGGTCAAGACCATTCTGCCGTCCAAATATTGGAGGAATAGTTGATGATGTAGAAACAGCCACTGGCATTTCAAATGTATGATCACCAAGCCGAGTTTGTATTTGATGCACAAATGCATTGCTCATTAAATTTGACGATAATATACCACCTAATTGAATTGGCTGCCCTAATTCTACTTCTGATACTAAAATTTTTCCCACTGGTAAGGGAATAACAGATATGTCAGCACCAGTATCAGCAAGTACTTTTTTTATAATTACCCATTCCCCAAAACGTTCTGAATAAAGAGCTAATTTAATTAATGGACGTGTGACTTTACCAAAAATAGGATGTTCTTGTTCTACATACGGAAACTTTATCATATCCACACCACTGGCGAAGAACGCCAACTAATTTCTAATTCTTTATCAGGATATTGTTGGCGAAGTTTAGGATAGACAATCGGCAAATCTAATCCTGACCAAATGGACTTTCCTTCAATCTCAATAACAAACTCAAAACGAGGTAATGTTGATTGAAATTGTAATCGCATATTGACTAATTTTACTTGTTCTTCAAGGGATTGAAGCCGAGAAGCGACTTGTGGCAATGTTATTTTTCCAATAGTTAAAGATTCGGTTGTCATTTTTAATATCCTCTTCAATCCAACTAAATAAGTCCCTAACAGCAATTATTTAATAATTGGTATTATAAATTGAACAGACTTAACAAACAATATTTTCTACGTTCTTGTAAAAGCTCCAATTATCTACTACCCCCAAGTTGCTAGTGCAGGATGGCGGAAATTTCCAGGCCACCTACACTCGAAGCAGAGCTTCGAGGCATGCATTCCCAAGCCGGAGCTTGGGAACGAGAAAAACGAGAAAACCTATTTCTTCTCGTTCCCAAGCTCCCGCTTCAATGCCATTAAGTTAATAAAAAAAAACGTTA
>CAYFOB010000653.1:0-2583 GCA_964344525.1 uncultured Thiomargarita sp. | reverse complement strand
TAAAAGTAATCCGTGTAGTTATTCATGGGTTTTAGAAACAGGATGCGTAACATCACTTAATAATAGACGTGAAAAAAAAATTTATTTAGAATAGAGATACTTCAACCATTCTCGACACCGCTTTGGAATATTGGGATGTTTCATAAGTTTTTTCTTACACTCTGAAAGATAGTCTTTTGTATATCTTTGTGTTTTTCCTCTTTCTTGAGCTATGTCCTTTATGGATTTGCCCTCTAATTCTGATATATGGGCTTGCAAACAAGCTAGAAAATCCTTATCTGAATTCTCACGTTGTAAATCTTCTAAGCACATTTTAAGAAATATACCCCAACATTCTTGGAGAGGATGATATTGTGCCAGGCGTTTTTTACACTGAGAAAGATATTCCTTTGTTGCTTTATCAGTTCTATTTATTTTTTCAGCAATTTCTTTTATGCTGAAGCCCTGATTTTGCAGTAAAAGAGTTTTTAAACAATCACTCAGCTCAGGGGCGTTCTCACGTTTTAAACGCGCTTTAACCTGTTGTATGCATATTTCAAAATGACGTTTTTGTTCCTGAGTTTCAAATTCTTCTTTTAAAAAGAAGTCAAACAAAAAACTTTTTTCTTCAGCCTCATCTTCAAAATGAGGATCCATACTTATAATACGTGGATTTTGTGCTTTGATTTCTTCTTTCCTGGATAAACGACTCTCTGCCACGTTATCATTAGTTTCTTTAGGATAATCCTCTTTATATGTTTTTCGCCAATGCTCCTTTATAGCACTTTTTGTTATTTTGGCAAGCCAAGTTGACATACTACACTGGTGTTTGAAAGAACTATTTGTGATAAATTTCAAAAAGGTATCTTGCACAACATCATTTGTATTTTCTAAAGGCACATGACTTTTCACTGATTTTTGCACTTTTCCAACAGATTTCTTGTTTTTGGGAAATCCCAAATGTTCAAAAGGCAAATAATTTATAATGAAAGTTTCCATTTTTTGGTTTAGCCAAGTTTTGATACCACTACTTTTCTTAAAGTTTAGAATACGGTTGTAAAATTCAACAAATATTTCTTCCACCACTTTGCAAGCTGATATTTCAGACAAATGACAGGTTTCCATCAGATAGTTGCACAAACTGTCTGCATAATGTTTGTGCAAAATTTCATACCCCTCTTTTCCGCCGTTGTGTACATCTTCTAAAGCGATTTCATCTATAGCATAGTCTGTCAAGTCATATAGCCGAGTTAAAACAGGACTATTTTTATAATTTTTATCTTTGCCAAGATTATCAAACGCTTTTTCTACGGCATCTTTGACATCTTTTTCAGGCAAATACCTAGCGGCATGCTCGCACAAACGTGTTTCATAACGCTCGCGTAGGATTTTCTCACCCTCATACCCCCCATCGCGTACATCTTCTAAAGCCTCTTTATCATCCATCACGTCTGAGTTCCTGCTATCTAAAATGTGATCAAATGTGATCAAATGTGATCACGGCTTAGTTCACGATTCCTCCAAGCTGGTTGCTTTAGGAAGTACTTCCAAAAACAGAGCCATCTTGTCCCCGTGCGTATGAGTTCCCGGTTAGCCCCCGGTACTTAAAACTTGTTAATAGACGAGAATGAGCGTACCTTCTCGTTCAATATTTATAGCAGCATTTAAATCACGATCAATGGAAACCCCACATTCCTCACAATGATAAGTACGTTCAGAAAGTTTTAATTCCTCTTTTTTGTGATCGCAATTTGAACATTTTTTGGAAGAAGGAAACCATTTATTAACAGAAACCACAAAATTTCTAAAAAGAGTCGCTTTGTACACAAGCTGACGCTTAAACTCATAAAACCCCATATCGCTTATGGACGCCGCAAGCTTATGATTTTTCAACATCCCTTTAACATTCAAATCCTCAAGGCAAATTACCCTAAAGCTTTTACAAAGGTGATGGGTTAGTTTATGTAAACCATCCTGACGAATGCAACTGATACGATAATGAAGTTGTGCTATTTTCATTTTTTGACGAATATATCGCTTTGATCCTTTGGTACATTTTGCGAAATGTCGTTGCAACCGTGCCAGACGACGCCTAAGCTTCTTTAATGGCTTTCTACCTTCTATTGTTTCACCATTTGACAAAGTGGCTAATTTCTTAACACCCAAATCAACACCAATAACCAAAGCTTGGTTCTCGCTCTTTTTTATTGGTGTTGTTTCCATTTGAACTGAAAAACTTATAAACCATTTGTCTGCCACACGGGAAACGGTGGCATTAAGAATCTTTCCAGAAAATCTTAGCGATTCTGTTAATTTAACCCAACCCAACTTAGGAATTCTTACTTTATTTCCAGAAATTTTGAATTGATCATTAGAAAGGTAAAAGGAGTCATGGGTTCCTTTCTTTTTACAATGTGGGTATCCACCAATCTGCCTAAAAAAACGTTTAAAAGCTGTACCTAAATCAATAAACGCTTGTTCAGCCGCGCATTTGGTGACGTTAAATACCCAAGGAAAGTCAACCGGTTTAATGGCATTAAAAGCCGTTCTAACAGTTCTTGCTGTAGGCGACTGACCGGCCTCATATTGTTTCTTCCATTCAAC
>CAYFOB010000652.1:0-2583 GCA_964344525.1 uncultured Thiomargarita sp. | reverse complement strand
AATAGCATTAAACCAACAAACTTAACTTATTGAAAAATAAGTCGAACTCACGTTAGTATGATTTTGGAAACATAGAACAAACTCTCATGCACTTTTTAGTCTTAACACAATATTTTCCCCCAGAAACCGGTGCGCCTCAAGTACGATTGGCTGCTATGATTCGGGAGCTATTACGTCTTGGACACTCAGTGGAAGTTGTAACAGCCCTACCAAATTATCCACACGATAAAATTTTTCCTGATTACCAAGGACATTTTTATCAGCTAGAAAATTGGGAAGGAGTGCGCGTGCATCGTGTTTGGATATATGCCGCAACTGGTGCTGGTATTAAACGTTTATTAAACTATTTTTCATTTATGGTGACTGCTTTTTGGGGCTTACGAAAAGCACAAAAACCAGATTATATTTTTGTCGAATCACCGCCTTTATTTTTGGGTATCACCGCCTATTTTGCGGCTAAACTGTGGCGAATACCTTTCATTTTTAATGTGGCAGATTTATGGCCAGATTCAGTGCGAATACTTGGCTTGATGCGTGATGGCTTCGCGCTAAGATTAGCTGAAAAGTTGGAAATGTGGTTATATCGCAAAGCGGGCTATGTCAATGCGGTTACTGAAGGTATACGTCAAATTCTTATTGGTGAAAAACAAGTACCTGCTCATAAAGTTTTATTTTTGCCTAATGGGGTTGATAGACGCCTCTTTCATTCGCAACCTGTTGATGCGGCTTGGAAAAAGAGTCTTGGTTTACCAGAAGATAAACACTTGATTTTATATGCTGGTACGCATGGTTATGCATACGGCATGGAGGTGATATTACAAGCCGCACAGTTATTAAGCGAAACAAAGGTATTATTTTTGTTTGTTGGGGGAGGCTCAGACAAAGAGCGTCTCCAAGAACTTTGCACACAAATGGCACTTAAAAATGTGCTATTTTGGTCACCTCACCCCCCTGAATTTATTACTCGTTTGTATAGTTTAGCGCTTGCTGGTATCACCACAGTTCGTGACACCCCTTTTTTGAAATGTGCCCGCCCCGCAAAAACGTTAGCTATCATGGCTTGTGGCAAACCCGTATTATATAGTGGCGCAGGCGATGGGGCGCAATTAGTTGCAGAGGCCAATGCTGGCATTGTCGTTGCCCCTGGCGATCACATTGGTTTGGCTAATGCAGTACGACGCTTGGTTAATGATCCTGATTATGCCACTGAATTAGGTCACAATGGTAGCGCTTACATTGAAAAGCATTTACAATGGTCTAGCGTCATTGCGGCTTGGTTGCAACAATTACAAGCAGAAATCAAATGAAAATTGTAACTATCATTGGAGCACGTCCCCAATTTATAAAAGCGGCGACAGTCTCGCGTCAAGTTAGAAAACAAACTCAAATTCGTGAAATATTAGTTCACACAGGACAACATTATGATGATAACATGTCGGATATTTTTTTTGAGGAATTGGATATTCCTCAGCCTGATTATCATTTAGGTATTGGCTCAAGTAGCCATGGTGTTCAAACTGGGCAAATGTTAGCAGCCATTGAAAACGTTTTAATCAAAGAAAAAGCAGACTGGGTGCTTGTTTATGGCGATACTAACTCTACCCTGGCAGGCGCATTAGCCGCGGTGAAGCTACATATACCAGTCGCCCATGTTGAAGCGGGGCTACGTTCATTTAATCGTCGTATGCCTGAAGAAATTAATCGTGTGTTAACAGATCATGCCTCAGATTTCCTCTTTGCACCCACCGAAACCGCAGTCAAAAATCTTGCCCAAGAAGGTTTAACCAAAGTGCAACAAGTGGGCGATGTGATGTATGATGCCGCCTTGTACTACGCCGAACGTGCTCAACAACGTAGCAAAATTTTGGAAAATTTGAATCTCAGCGCAAAAAGTTACCTCTTAGCCACCATTCATCGCGCTGAAAATACTGATGATCCCAAGCGATTGCGTGCTATCTTTCAAGGACTTATGAGCATAGAAATGCCTGTTGTTTTACCGTTACACCCACGCACACGAAAATGCCTAGCGGAAAATAATTTGTTAACAGAGGTAGAAAAACATTTGCATATTCTATTGCCAGTTGGTTATCTTGATATGGTGATGTTGGAGAAAAATGCAAAAATCGTTGTAACCGATTCTGGTGGCGTACAAAAGGAAGCTTTTTTTTACCAAGTGCCTTGTGTAACCGTGCGAGAAGAAACAGAATGGGTAGAATTGGTTGAAAAAGGTTTTAATCAATTAATTGGAACTGAGTCTATTGCCTTTACTATCCATAAAACGCTAACAGAAAAGGTGCTTAACTGGAATTGTCCTTTATATGGAGATGGTAAAGCGGCAAATGCCGTGCTGGCAACGTTATCTGCCAGAAATTCTACTCAAAAATGATTTATGTTACGCACTCAAGTTCCTATAACTCTATCGCCTTTCGTTTGGTTTGAGAGCAAGAGTGCGTCACATCAGTTAATAAATTTGGAATTGCCAAAAAGTAGCAAAATAATTTTGAACTGTGATTCTTATGATTTAAGGTGATGAAAAAATAAGCATCAACACCCTCATAATAATCATATCAATCACATAAATCA
>CAYFOB010000651.1:687-2598 GCA_964344525.1 uncultured Thiomargarita sp. | reverse complement strand
CTTTCTCGTTTTCTGAAAAAGACTTTTCATTTTTTCCAAAACAGCCTCTTAGAGAGTGTGGCAATAATATCTTCAATTGTGCTTTTGACATTAAATTTTCGAACAGTTTCAGCACCTTGATCTAAGACTATGCCTTTAAAATTATTAACCACGCTGGCAGCCCGTTTTAAGTGAGAAAGCGTGATTTCAGCCGCTTCATCAATGGCTTCCAATGTGGATACCAATTCAGCCTCATCCACTTCCTCTTGCTCTAGTAATTCATTAATCATATTGGAAGTATCTCGCAAAGCGGAAGCCATACCCACTGCAACGCCAATGGGCGTATTTAGCTCATGGGCAAAGCCCGCTACTAAGCGACCAAGCGATGCCATTTTTTCGCGTTGCACCAATTCATTCCGGGTGCGGGTTAATTCTTCGACTTTGTAATCTAAGGGCAGATTGGCCTCTTTAGCCTGTTGGATAGCTTGTTTTAACTCGCTATTGAGTTGCTTGAGATGAAGATGGCTTTTGATGCGGGCGAATAGCTCATCTTTAGCAAAGGGCTTGGTGATATAGTCATTAGCCCCACATTCAAATCCAGTAACCAAGTCGGAAATTTGACTTTTGGCTGTTAAGAGTATGATAGGCAATTCATTCATTGAATGCGTTTCGCGGATTTTTTGCGTCACCTTATAGCCTGTCATTTGTGGCATAACCACATCAAGCAAGACCAAATCGGGTTGTAACCCTTTTTCAAGCATATCCAAAGCTTCAATACCTGACGAAGCTGGAATAACTGCATAGTTGTGCAAAGATAAATTATTGATTAACATTTGCAGATTTATCGGCTCGTCATCCACGACCATAATTTTAAAATCTTCATTAACGGTTGTTGCATTGCTTGACAATGAATTAACATGGCTAGGAGGTTGACATTCCTCAGCGCAGGGTCGCTCACATTGAGCAAATTGCTGTAAAAGTTGGATGATCCAAATTCCTGTCATGATGCTAAGGCTGATCACTAAAGCTGTTATAAACATAGTGAAGTCTGCAGAAATTTGTAGCAATCCAACTAGCACGAAAATTTGTAGAAGAATAGGCAATATGAAGATAACATGCAATGGTAACTTGTTAAAAACGTTGAAAATTAATTTGGTTAACATAACAGCCTTTAGAATTAACTGGTGTTAAGTACTGATGTTACGTCTTTTTATAGCTTTGCCAGCTAAATTGACAACAATTTTTTAAGAATATTCTGATAAATGGTAGAAAGCGTGTCAAGTTCTTGAACACTGACGCATTCGTTGATTTTGTGAATTGTGCGACTGTTTGGACCAATTTCAATCACTTGTGCGCCAGTTGGGGCAATAAATCGTCCATCTGAAGTACCCCCAGCCGTCGATAAGGTGGTTTCATAACCACATATTTCATAAATGGCTTGTTGAGTAGCGCTTAATAAACGCCCTGGCGTGGTAAGAAAAGGAAAACCTGAATGTCGCCAAGTGAGACTATATTTAAGTTGATGTTTGTCTAATAGCTTGATTATTTGTTCTTGTAGTTGGGTGTGAGTCACTTCGGTGCTGTAACGAAAATTGAATAAGAGTGTCAAATCTTCCGGAATGACATTTTCAGCGCCGGTGCCAGCATTGATATTGGTTATTTGAAAACTCGTTGGGGGAAAAAATTCGTTGCCTTGATCCCATTTGGTCTCACACAACGTTTGTAATATAGGGGCAAAACGATGAATGGGGTTATCAGCCCTCTGTGGATAGGCGACATGTCCTTGGACACCGTGTATAGTCAAGTTACCATTGAGGGAACCGCGCCGCCCATTTTTGACCACATCACACACACGCTCAAGGCTTGATGGTTCGCCCACTAAACACCAATCAATTTTTTCCCCTTTTTCTTGTAAGTATTTAATAACTTTGA
>CAYFOB010000651.1:0-677 GCA_964344525.1 uncultured Thiomargarita sp. | reverse complement strand
ATCAACTGCAACGCCTTCTTCATCGCTGGTTAACAATAAGGCGATTGAGCCCTTATGTTGGGGATATTCCGCAATAAAACGCTCATAGGCTGTGACTATTGCGGCAAGACTGCCTTTCATATCTGCCGCGCCCCGTCCATACAATAAGCCTTCATGTACGGTGGGTGTAAATGGTGGAAATTGCCAGTGATTTTCAGGACCTGTTGGCACAACATCAGTATGCCCTGCAAACACAAACAACGGATCCCCTTTTCCGTGCCATGCCCAAAGATTATTTACTTCCCCAAAACGTAAATGTTCAATTGAAAAACCAATGGCTTGTAAGCGTTTAGCAATTAGGGGTTGACAACCAGCATCAAAGGGGGTGATGGAAGGGCGACTAATGAGTTCTGTCGCTAAGTCTAGGGTTGTTGACATGATAGATTATCACTTTTTTTTAGTAATAGATGTTACGCATCCTCGTTTATGCTACTGTTTGAATCAGGATTTTCAGAATAAAGTCTTAAAAATTTTGGGTCCAACTCCATACAATTCGTTGAGAAGGGGTTGTGATTAGTCGGACGGAATTGGGCGAACTTTATCGCTTTTTAAGCTGTCAAGCGAATTTTGTCTGCTCAGAGTTTAAACTTTAGTTTGGACTTCGAGCAGACAAAATCTGAATCCAAAGTGTTATTTTT
>CAYFOB010000650.1:224-2602 GCA_964344525.1 uncultured Thiomargarita sp. | reverse complement strand
CGGCTGGGCGACTCCAAAATACCTGAAAACTTAGGATAGAAAAACGGATTGTTCACAAGGTTTTATACAACAAAAGGAGTCAAAAATTGATTTTGGGCTCCTTTTAAGCCTCTAATACCGATGTTGCCCATAGTTGCGGGGTTGCTTTTCCATCTTTTTCCGCATTTCTTCCATCATTTCCCACTCGCTTATTTCCCTGTAACCTTCACCCTTCAAGCTGGAAATGTTGGTGTAAACATCAACAGAAACATCAACATTCTTTTTAATAGCAACGACTTCAAAATTCACATTCTTTTTGAGAAATTTGGTGCCTCCCTTCATGGGGAAACCAAGTTTCATGATTTCTGCTTCTAACTTATTATATGCCATTTGACAAGGATGAGGAGGCATGGGTTGTCGTGAAATGGACATTTTATGCTGGGCTTCCATAAAAGCCTTAACATTTGTTACTTTGGCAGCCTCTTTTGAGAAATAAGTTTCAAAGCACACCTTGCCAAGTGCCTTAACTTCATATTTTAAAGTAGAGTAACCACCAATGTTGGGACCATTGCCTTTCTTGACCAATTCTGCTTTGATGGAACGTTGTGATCTATCTTGCTGTGGACGTTCCCATGGGCGTTGATGTCTATCTTGTGGTGGACGTTCCCATGGGCGTTGTGGGGGCTTAGCGATGATGTCCATTTGAACGAAGCGTCTTTCCTCAGCATTGACCATGTACACTTTTTCATTTCCTAAGTCCATCAACACGTATTGCCTGGGATTAGGGCTATCTATGCGAACATTTTGTCCATCTATAGTGACTTTTTGTGTGAATCCCATTTCGTTGCGTTTGATAACCGTTGCTGCCCAACTAGCGCTACAAACACCAATACTGACAATGCCAAGAATTATCTGGCGGTGTAAATTATTCATTCAAAAATCCTCTGGTTATTAGAAAAACGAATACCATGACTGCAAGCATTTATCCTTGAGCAAAGGTTTCTAACCACCGTTTTTGCTCCTCTGTGTCAGGCACTTCCAAGCCTCTTGATTGTGCAATGATATCATAAACATAATAAGGGCTAATACCTGAAGATACAAGGACACATGCCGCCATCAAAGCTGATCTGCCAATTCCTGCCCGACAATGAATCGCCACCCTTTGGCCCTTTTTTAGTTGTATCAACAAGAATTGGCTTAATTGGATTGTCTCCATGATTGATAAGGGGACTTTCCTATCAGCGATAGGAAAGGAGATAAATTGGATGTCATAGGCATGACAAATCGAATTTTCTTCTTTTAAGCCCAGCTCATAGACTTCATTGGGGGTTAATAATGAGACTAATATATTAACACCTGCCAAAGTTAAGCCTTTGATTTCACTTTCAAGCCAATCACCTGCGCGAGGCTTTGGCATAATGGCTAAATGTCCAACCTTAAAATCTTTAATCCAATAAATGTCTGGTTGCATGCGTTTTATCTTGATGTGTGACGGCAAATCTCCGGTTTTTTAGCTTAAGGGCTGACGCGTAAGATGGTAGGAAAATTTGAGCCCTCTTCTCTTAGACATTGACCAAATGATTTTCCAACAAGTCAATAGTAAATTTTTCTATTTCATCAAATCTTGGTTTTTTGGGCAGCTCAGATTTTTCTGCAAGTTCATCAATTTCTGTTTCTAATTGTTCTGCATAATCAAGCACTTCTTTTATTGTCCATTTACCTTGTTTGATATCTAAAATAGTGTCTTTATAAGATAATGGAAAATGAATTTCGCCAGTACTGATTAATTCTTTGCCCTCCAGTAAAAGCCGAATAAGGTTAGAGGCAAATTTTGTGTCAAAACCATACTTGGTAATTAGGCTTTTTCGATTACCCACTTTGCTAAGCCGTTCTTCAATCATGCTAACCGCTTTTTTGACAAAAATGCCTTTTTGCAAATTTAAGTCACCAATTGCACAATAATCTTTATTAAACTTCATAAAGGGCAATTGTTTATCTTTGAGTTCAATCAAAAGTTCTTTTTGCTCAGCGTAGTCTTTTAAATAGTCAAATGCATTGTTTAGCTCATAAAAATTCTCTGTGCGAATCACCATTTTGTGTTTTTGAGAAAAAGCGTACCCTTTAAACTTTTGTAACAAGCCCTGATGTGGAAATTTATGCCGTTCCGCTAACAACGCTTGTCCAGCATTATTGATATAAATAATATTTGGTTTATTGACAAATAATTGTTCAATAATATTAGGATTATTATCCATCGCCAATTTAACAAACTTTCTAAATTCGTATAATTTTCTATCAACAGCGCGTTCTGTATTTTTGCCAGCTTCATCTTTGTCTGTGATAGACAAATTAACTTCTTCAACCTTCCGAAAACCCAAAACAAATTCTTTAACGGGCAA
>CAYFOB010000650.1:0-214 GCA_964344525.1 uncultured Thiomargarita sp. | reverse complement strand
TACCCCAGAGTAATCTTCATCTGACGTAGACGTATTTGTCCCATACAAATGAGATCCCACTTTAATTTCAAGAATTTTGTTATCATCAGCGATTTTGCTTAGGTTCATTGCTATTCTCCTTTTTTATATTAATTACTGATGTTACGCACTCTTGTTCCCAAACACCACGAATAACTACACGGATTATATTTAAAAAGGGATAAACCGGATTTTT
>CAYFOB010000649.1:0-2604 GCA_964344525.1 uncultured Thiomargarita sp. | reverse complement strand
AAAAAAAAACCATGACATCACTCCTACAAACACTCCTCAGCTCACTACTAGACAGCCCACTGCTTGAAAAAACAGCAGGCAAAGCGCTTTCAATTGTCAAAGCACATTTCACGCTCAGCGCTGAGCAAATTAATAGCGCCTGTCAAGAGGGCTATGGTTATGCCCTCAGTGCCATTTGCATTGGATTGTCGGCGCCATTCAGCAAAATTTTTAACGCTAAAATTACCCGTGAATTTGCTGATAAAATTGAGCAGCACTATTTGCAACCCTTTGCGAAACAACAAGGGTTGTCAGATGAAGAATTGTCCACTTTTCGCAAACAATGGGCTAAATCTCTCAAAAAATTGGCGAAAAGTTTAACCTGCAAGCCATGAAGGCTTCTTTATAATCGGGATTTTTTGTGCCCAGTGCTGTACAAAAGGAAATAACAATGAACACAAAGATAAATTTAAGCATTTCCATTTTACTTTTATTGTTTAGCCAATTAGCTTTGGGCAGTAATTTGTTGTCCAAGTTAGACGAGTTACACAACGGATTAGATGCCTATGTTGTTAATAATTTTGATAAAGCCATAAAAATACTATTGCCATACGCACATCAAGGAGACGGGGTAGCCCAATATTGCGTCGCTCGTATGTATGATAATGGGTGGGGAATCACTAAAAATAATAACGAGGCTATCAAATGGTATAAAAAGGCGGCTAAACAGGGACATCAAATTGCCAAAACTATACTAAAGGAGTTTAAAGGTTGCCAAGTTAAAAAAAGTATTAACTGTCCCATTGATTCTACAAATCAACTTTCAAAAACGTTCCCAAGTAGTGAGCCAGATGCTGTCACAGAAAAACAAACTGCCGATTCTAGTGATGAGCAAAAGGCAGACGATGTTTCAGCAAATTTATGGCACTAGAAAATCAAGGGCTTGATGCTTACAAACAATTTTTAGTTCCTGGTCATAGAATATGAAGTGCGTTCCCGCATCAATAAAATGGAAGTGGCACAAAAAAAAATCCAAGTCACAACGAAAGGCTCTGGTACGGTTTGGTATCTCTGAGTTGCGAAAAACCAAATAAAATTTGGTTTTTATTAGCAAAATTGCTAAGTACCCGTTCACAAGTTTTACCGTATTTTGGAGTCCAAAGCAGCGCTTTGGACATCTCTTTTCCAAAGCGCTGCTTTGGACTCCAAAATACCTGAAATGATATGTATTTATCAGAAAATCATTCATTATATCCTTTTACTTCTAAGACTTACCACCTATCAGTTTTGTCAAATGCCTTATGAAAAAAGAAAACCTTGAACATATAGTTCGTGCTGTCGGTGATGTTATTCAAGAAACCGAAATTTATGTTATAGGAAGTCAGTCTATTTTTGGACAACATCCAGATATAGAAAATTATTTACTTCATTTAAAAAAAGAAGGCAAAATAAAAAATAAAGACATAAATAATATTCTTGGATCACGTGAAGCCGATATCATGGTGATTCATGATGAGGCAAAATCAGACATTATTGATGGTATTCTTGGTGAACTTTCACCATACCATGATACTTTTGGATATTATGCTGATGGTGTTAACGAGGAGACTGCTAAACTTCCCTATGACTGGAAAGATAGAGTAAACAAAATTCAAAATGAGAATACTCGTTGGGTAACGGCTTATTGTTTGGATACACATGATGCAATTGTTGCTAAACTTTTTGCTAATCGAGAAAAAGATATTGATTACATACGTTCATTGGTAAAGGTTGGTTTAGTAGATGAGACGACTATTCATGAAAGATTAGATAAAGTTGATATCAGTTCATTAGAAAATGGTGATACAATCGTTTCCAATGCACATTCACGCATAAACAAGATTTTTAATGAGATGAGCAATGAATGAAAAAGATAGAGAACGCCGTTCTATAGAATTTGGAAAGGCTATTTGCGAAAAATTGAAAAATGATCCTAGTCTTTTTCAGATTCCTATAACAAATATTCAAAGATGGCAAGAAAAGGAAGGTTGGAAGGATCCTGCTTTAGAAGAATGGAAAATTTTATTAAATGGTAACAAGGAGGAAATCTACAAGATTCTAACTGGTGAAGATTCTCATTCACAAAGAATACGTTCTTCAAATCCTTTTACTGGTATTTTAAATCAAGAAGAACGTTATCAAATTATGCAAAAGTACAAATAATAGACTTGTCTTTTGATGGAAATTTGAACAGTGTGATATGATTAAATTTTAATTACTGATGTTACGCACTATCGTTCCACCACTCGACGCAGAGCGTCGGGGCATGCATTCCTTCGCCGCGCTTGGGAACGAGAAACGTACATTATTCTCGTTCCCAAGCTCCCGCTTGGGAATGCATGTCCCGACGCTCTGCGTCGAGTGGAGGGAACATCCGTGCGTAACATCAGTTAATTACTGATGTTACGCACGGATGTTCTAAAACGCTACAAAGTTGCAAAGCGTTGCTTTGCACTCCAAAATATTCAACGTTTTTTTTTCGTTCCAAGCAGCGCTTTGCCAGTGTGATAACAAAAATGCGTAACATCAGTTAATTATACTCGATGTTCAAGTTAGTTAATTAGAATATTATGATATTTTAATAAA
>CAYFOB010000648.1:0-2605 GCA_964344525.1 uncultured Thiomargarita sp. | reverse complement strand
CATTTTTAGAAAAGTCTTTAATAATCCCGATTTTGTCAATCGCAACCTGATTGCGTGTGAAATTATGTCAGACAAAATCCTAAGCTCTCAGGGACAACACACAATGTTTTTGGTATATTGGGCAGGTGGTTTTTGTGAGTTTGGAGACGGTGGAGATTGTGGGAGGATTGCCGAAGTTTTTTATTTAATTAACTGGTGTTACGCATCCTCGTTCACAAGTTGCAAAGCGTTGCTTTGCACTCCAAAAAATTCAATCGTATTTTGGAGTGCAAAGCGCAAGCTTTGCGACTATGGTTTGTGAACAAGAGTGCGTAACATCAGTTAATTAATGGAAAAAAAAAATGAATGAATTAACATTATTACTATGTGGAGAACATCACCATCTTGGTGAATTATCCCAAATATTGGAACAGCTTGGAAAAACAATAGATGATTTTGCCCCCCGTTGTTTTAAGTTTATTTCAGAAAATGATCCACAAGACATGACAACTTTTGCTCCTTATTGTGGACGAACAATTTTAGAAACGGCAGCCAATATTTTGATTGGTAGGCTTGATCCTTTTAGAGTTTTGTTAATCAAACGTTACCAAGAACAGGCAAATTATGATCCTGCTATTCGACATAAAATCGCCATTCAATGGACAGGCGATGTTCTTTCAATTGATAAAAAACCACCGTCATTGGACAAAATCAGCTATGATAAAATTAATCGTGCCTTGCTAACCGATTATACAGCTAAGATTTATTGGACACCTGCTTTAGAAAAATTAAGGGATGAAACTGAACATGAAAATGAAAGTGAATGGTTAAATGAACTTAAAGAAATTACATCAACTGGTATAGTTACTCATTTTAGAACTGAAGCGGATAAACTTTATTCTTCACTATCAAAAGGCATACATCATGAATTTGTTATTCCACAAAGTGCAATATATGATAATAATACCATTAAAGAACTTTTGTTAAGCACAATTGCTTTGGTTAGCAAAATGGCACTGGTTAGCCATTATATTCCAACAATCGCTGCCAGAATGAATGACTCACAAAAGTTATTGGACTATTTCAAAAAAATTGAACAAATGGGGGTACTATAAATGTCAGAACAAGCAACACTGATTCTTGCGGCTGAAGATTGTCCTTTTAATGAGTTTAAAAAACTACATAAATTTTCTAAATATGAAGAAAGAATTATTTTAAGTTTGATGGCACATGGTCCCGTTTTAGTGCGCGGTGGCAGGGGGAGTGGAAAAAGTGCATTATTAATTGAAGCACATCATCGGATTAAAAAAAACAATTCGACTGCCTTTAGCGTTTATTTAAGCTTAAGAAATTTACCATTGTTACGAAGTCAAGATGAAGAATATGAAAAGATATTTTGTGATTTGCTTATAAAATCTGTGTACACAGCACTTCAGCGGAAACGGATTAATTTTTCTGCTAGTCCTGCTGTTGGTGAAGTGCAACAAGCCTTAGTTAAACTGAGCAGTGAATTAAATCAAAGAATTGTTCTGTTTTTTGATGATGCGGCTCATTTAGGCAGAGAAACTTCTTTAACAACTTTTTTTGACATTTTTAGAACGTTATCAAGTGGAAGTATTTCATGCAAAGCGGCTATTTATCCAGGGGTGACTCGTTTTGGTACCCGCTTTGATGTTTATAATGATGCGACAGTTAGAAATATTACGCGAAATGAAAATTCAGAATTTTTTGCCTCATTTTTTTTAGAAGTCATGGAAGCAAGATATTCCTCCTTGTTCAATAAAACCTCACGTATTTTTGAGAACAACAAACTTGCCCCTTTTTTGGGAAGAGGGGTTGTTGGAAATATGAGAGCATTTATCTTTGTGTGTAACCAACTTGATGAAGTGCCAAAAATTGGATTGCCTGAATTAAGTCAATGTTTTATTTCTATGGCAGAAAATTATTATTGGCCTTTACTAGAAGAACTTAGACCAAAATTAGGCATTTATGAGCCTCTTATTGAACCAAGCATCGTTTTAGCAGAAAAAATTTTTGAGCTCACAAGCCAAGCTAATTCAACTTCAGTTCTTATTCACCGAGACTTAGTACAAAAACTGACTAAACCGCTTGAAATTTTAGAATATGCTGGTTTTATTTCTCGAAGAGAAGTTTCAAGGGCTATGAAACTTGGTGGACGTGGTTCACGTTTTACATTAAATTTATGTCATTTGCTAGAAAATACCCCTGGAAAACGTCTGACTTCAGAGTTTTTTAATGCTTGGTTGCAAAATAAACAACCTGCTGAAATTCATATAACTCATCAAGAATTGGATATACCATTGCCTGAATTACCCTTGGAAAAAGAACTTTCAATTTTAGAATTACCAATAGATTCTTTAGTGAAATCAAAATGTTATCCATACGGATTAACAGCTAAGAAAATTGAGGTGCTGAAAAAAAATCACATTAAAATCGTTGGAGAATTAGCAAAATCTTCTGATGAACAACTTATTTCTTTGCCAGGCATTGGTAAAAAATTTTTACAACGAATACACAATGTACTTGGACAAGCTATTTGGATGTAAAAAAGATACTCAAACCCACCCCCAAACTCATAAAAACCTTTTACAACGAAATCAAAGCC
>CAYFOB010000647.1:0-2607 GCA_964344525.1 uncultured Thiomargarita sp. | reverse complement strand
TTCCAAGGCGTTTGCGCGATTTCTGTCGTCACCCGAAATGGGGGATCAAGACTTTCTGGCAACGGATAATCATAAGAAAAATAGTTGATCATTTCTTCAACACGCACTGCATCATGTTGGGGCAATTGTCCAGACTTCAACATGCGCCGTACATTGGCATAAGCGCCCGTATCCACATCAATACTGAAAGTTGAAACAGGATGCTCACTCGCCCGTTTGATGGGGTTATCGTCAAAATGCGCGTAATTTTCACGATTAGGGGGAGGAGGTGGTGGTGCAAAATCATGAGGAGAGGCAGACGTTGGCGCAGAAGATTCTGAGATAACGAAGTCTACGCTTCCTTCCACTAGGTAAGGTGCGTCATCAGCACTACTAGGCTCTACGTAATCTTCCTCATCAGGCGGCGCTGTTGTTGGGCTTGGTTGGCTTTTCACATCTGGGCGTGCTGCCATGAAACAACCACCTAAGAACAAAACACTTAATAAACATAAACTGACAAATTTATTGTTGTACATATTTTTCCTTTTAAAAATAACGCAAATCTGACAAATTTTTAATTTAGCATTTATTACCAAAATATCAAGCATAAATAATTTTTTTTTATTTTATTTTTATATAAAGTGATGTTACACACTAAATTTACCCATATTGCACCACTACCAAATTCTATTGGTTTTGACTTATCCCTGCTTATATCCAATCAAACAAGCTGGTATGATTAGTCATGTTGACCATTTTGTCGGTAAGTACCCGTTCACAAGTTTTCACACATTTTGGAGTCCAAAGCAGCGCTTTGGGCATGGGTTTCCAAAGCGCTGCTTTGGACTCCAAAATACCTGAAAATTCATGGTTCAGTACTTATCATACCGGTGATCTCTAAATATTTTGGAGAAAATAATGCAAAAAGAGTTTAATGATACTGGTTTATGTATTCCTAACCATCATTACATGGTAGATCATTCAGAAAAACTGAAACAGATTATTGCCTTTGTAGAAAAAGGTAAATATTTTACCATCAATCGTCCACGTCAGTTTGGCAAAACGACTACCCTGTTTCTGCTCGACAAAGCACTGAATTTGCGAGAGGATTATGTGGCGTTGAAGATTAGCTTTGAGGGAATTGATACTGATACACACCAACATCAGGGAAGCTTTATCAATGAATTTATGATCATCCTAGCGCGTCGGCTTGAGTTTTTAAAATTTTCAGATGCCAGCCAATTTATTTCAAAACATCGCTCGGAAATGACTAATTTGCCAGCGTTATCTCGCTTCATCACAAAGTTGGTGGCAACAATGCCCAGCAAATCGTGGGTGTTGATGATAGATGAGGTAGATAAAAGCAGCAACAATCAACTGTTTTTAGATTTTTTGGGTATGTTGCGGAATAAATACCTATATCGAAACGAGGGGGAAGAAACTTTTCAATCAATCATTTTGGCAGGCGTACATGATATAAAAACCCTTAAACGAAAAATTAGCCCTGGAGAAACGTCTGGCTATAACAGCCCTTGGAACATTGCGGTTGACTTTAAGGTCGATTTGAGTTTTGCGCCTTCTGAAATTGAAACCATGTTGCAGGATTACAGCCTCGATAAGCAGATCAAGCCAGATATTTCGGCAATTGCAACCAGATTATATTACTACACTTCTGGTTATCCTTACTTGGTGAGTAAGCTGTGTAAATTGATAGATGAAGAGATTCTTCCAAATCGTTCAGAAAAAAATTGGTCGGTTGATGATATCGATACCGCCTTCAAAATGATTGTGGATGAGGGCTACACCACTACCTTATTTGACAGTTTGATCAAAAATTTGGAAAACAACCAAGAACTGTATAACAATGTCTTTAATTTGGTCATTAATGGGCAAACCCTCCCGTTCAATATCACGGTTCCAGTTATCAATTTGGGACATCTTTACGGTATTTTTAAAGAGTCTGCTAAAAAGTGCCAAATCCACAACCGCATCTATGAGCAACGGATTTACAGTTATCTGGTAACCAAATCACTCACTCAAACTGATGAACCCTTGTTGTCCCTGCAACCCGATTACTATAACGATGACGGCTTGGATGTAGTAACCATTCTACGTCAATTTCAAGTTTTTATGAAGGAGCATTATAGTGATCAAGAGGCCAAATTTTTGGAACATTCTGGACGCTTATTGTTTTTGGCTTTCCTTCGACCCATTCTCAATGGCAGAGGATTTGACTTCAAAGAACCCGTTGTGGCCGATGAACGACGCATGGATATCGTTATCACCTATCAAGATAAGCAGTATGTGATTGAACTCAAACGGTGGTATGGGGAAAAATATCATCAACGCGGCTTACAACAGTTAAGCAACTATTTGGATATTTACTCGCTAACAAAAGGATATCTGCTGATTTATGATTTCAACAAAGGCAAAAAATACAAGGAAGAACAAATTCCGTTTCAGGATAAAGAAATTTTTGCCGTGTGGGTATAGCCATCCGATTTGTTGAAAATTTTATCTGTTTGCATCAATAACTACAAGGATTATATTTAAGAAGGGATAAACCCCAGCTCATAAGTACCCGTTCACAAGTTTTCACACATTTTGGAGTCCAAAGCTTAGCGAAGG
>CAYFOB010000646.1:2064-2617 GCA_964344525.1 uncultured Thiomargarita sp. | reverse complement strand
CCTTCAAAGGCTAAAATGTGGGTGGCAATGCGATCCAAAAACCAACGATCATGTGAAATCACCACTGCGCAGCCAGGAAATGCCAACACGGCTTCTTCTAGGGCGCGTAAGGTTTCTACGTCTAAATCGTTGGTGGGTTCATCCAATAATAGCAAATTGCCGCCACTTTTTAGCAGCATCGCTAAATGTACGCGGTTACGTTCGCCGCCTGATAAGTCTTTGACACGTTTTTGTTGATCTTGCCCCTTAAAATTGAAACGTCCGCAATAGGCACGCGAGGGAGTTTCATATTTGTCAACAACAATATTATCCATGCCATCGGAAATCACTTCCCACACGGTTTTGTCGCCATCCAACGCATCACGCGATTGGTCAACATAAGCCGGTTGAACAGAAGAACCGATTCTAAATTCCCCAACATCTGGTTTTTCTTGCCCGACTATCATGCGAAACAATGTGGTTTTACCCGCGCCATTAGGACCAATCACACCGACAATCCCACCTTTAGGCAAATTAAAGTTGAGGTTTTCTACTAACAAACGTTCACCATAAG